>CAMUAR010000044.1 GCA_947086895.1 uncultured Lachnospiraceae bacterium
ACGACCAGGCAAATTCATTTGAAAGCCAGCAGCGGTATTTCCGCCAGTATATCGAACGTAACCCCGATTGGGAGCTTTATGCCATATTTGCCGATGAGGGCATCTCTGGAACGAACACAAAAAAGAGAAAAGAATTTAACCGCATGATTGCATGTGCCAAAAACGGCGATTTCGATTTGATTATCACAAAGGAAATCTCCCGTTTCGCGAGAAATACCCTTGACAGCATATTCTACACCCGTGACCTCAAAAAGCACGGAGTAGGCGTTATCTTTCTAAACGACAACATCAACACCTTGGACGGCGATGCAGAGCTTCGCCTTGCCATTATGTCCTCTATCGCACAGGAGGAAAGCCGCAAGACTTCCGAGCGTGTCAAATGGGGACAGAAACGCCAGATGGAGCAAGGCGTTGTGTTCGGGCGCAGTATGCTCGGCTATGATGTAAAAGACGGCAAAATGACTATCAATGAAGATGGAGCTAAAATCGTCCGTCTTATCTTCCGCAAGTTCGTGGACGAGGGCAAAGGCACCCATGTTATCGCCCGTGAGCTTCGGGAGGAGGGCATAAGTCCCATGCGTGTAAAAGAATGGAGCAATACCGTCATTTTACGAGTGATACGCAATGAAAAATACTGCGGCGACTTAGTACAGAAGAAAACCTATACGCCAGACTTCCTATCCCATGAAAAGAAGTACAACCGAGGGCAGGAGGAATTTGTCATCCTCAAAGACCACCACGAGCCGATTATCTCCCGTGAGCTTTTCGATAAGGCAAACCGCATTCTGGATGCAAAATCGCTTTCGCAGGAGGGCAAGGCAAAACACAGCAACCGCTATCCGTTCTCTGGAAAAATCAAATGCGGCAGATGCGGGGCAAGCTATGTTGCCCGATACAAAACCCGAAAGGATGGAAGCCAGTATAAGGCATGGCGTTGCTTTGAGGGCGCAAAGCATGGAAGCCCCCACATCGACAAAGCAGGAAACCACGTCGGCTGCTCTGGAACAAGCATCCGCAACGAAGAAGCCATCCACATTATGTATCTTGTCTGCAAGCAGCTCACCATTGACCGTCAGAAAGTAGCGGATAACTTGATTAAAACGATTCAAAAGGTGATTTCACTGGATATGACTGGTGCAGATACAAATACTCTGGAGGAAAAAAAAGAAGCGGCACAGAAAAAACGTACTGATTTGATTGACCTTTACACAAGCGGCGATATTGACCGTGATGAATTTACGGCTCTTAGGGCAAAATACGATGCCGAAATCAACAGCTTGAAATCCATGATGGAAAGCATGGAAAAACAGCAGGTTGTAATTGCGAAGCAAAAGGAGCTGATGGAGGACATTAAAAACGCCGTGGATGAGCTTATCGGCGGCATTGAGTACGAGGATGAATTTTACACACAGCTACTTGACAAAATGGTAATTAATGACAGAGAAAACATAGACGTATATCTGAATTTACTTCCCCTTAAATGGAGCTATACGGTTGCGGGCAGCATAAACTGTCTAAAGGACAGACAGCTAAAAAAAGCGTTAGCCTCTGAAAACGCCCTGCAAGCACGGCGGAACATTTCAGAGGCTTCACTACCGATATCGGTTAGCACGCCAGCAACCTTGCGATCCTTCATTGCATAACGTTGGGAAAGGTAACGCATGGAAGCTGCAAGCTCACCATCTGGACCACCAAACTGTATTTTCCCCTAGTATTTAAGCAATCTTATTTTTATTTGTTATTTAATGCTTTTATTGTATTTTTTCCGACACCCCAAACCTCTGTTTTCCGCGTCCAACCTTTATTTCGCCAATAAATTGCTGCCATCATCGCTGTCTTTATACCATACACTCCGTCCACAACAAGCGGCTTCCCCTGAATTATTCCCTCTGTAATCTGACGATTTAATGCAAGCTGCAACCACACAACAGAATAGATATCAGTTGTTTTCCCAATCTTCTGCGGACTTGGAGTCAACATAACTTTGCTACTATACTTGATGCGCGGATGTTTGTACCAATGTGTCCAAGGATGGCTTTTCAGCGCAGTAAGACATACCCCATAGTCAAATCCCTTCGCTTCCACCACATACCCACCGCCGATATAGATCCCGACATGACCTGGATAACGTACACATACGCCAATCAGCTCTGGGATGTTCTTGATCTCCCCTTTTTCTGTCGCTGCCAAAAATGCACCATTTGCTGTAGTATCGTATTTTTCTCCCGACTGTTCTCGCACAAACCATTCAATCAGACCGTGACAATCTGTTGTAACTTGTCCAACCCATGTTTTTATTACTGGCTTCCGTTTTGTTGTAAACCATTCTCCCGGATTCCGCTTTACCAAATCTTGATACATAGATTTTGTAAAAATTTTGCCATTTGTTCCCATTACATAAGGCGTGCCAACTTTGCCAATGCAAAAGCGCGCCAGTTCCGCATTACTATTTTTCATTCTTCTCTGCTCCTTTCCCAATAAAAACAGGGATGCCCCATAGACACCCCAAAAATCACTTGCCATACTACTTTCTATCAAAATCTCCCGCTTCATTTTTTTCTTCTGGCATACCAAATGCAACCGAAGTTAAAATAGATAAAATCCCCGCCATTGCAGCAGTACTTGCCACGGTTACCCAGTTGACCTCATTCAGTACTGCCGCCGTTCCGATTGTTGCAAGTGCTGTCTGTGCAACGGTTCTCACTGCGCGAATCCCTGCCGCTCTTAACCATGTTTTTGTTTTTTCCTTCATTTCGCTTCCCCTTTCTTTTTTAGATTTAATTCGGAAATCTCCTCATACATTTTTGTGACCATTCCATTTCCGCCTAAGTCGTGGTATGCTTCGTACATCTCCACGAAGTTTTCATAGGCATACGATGGAATCTCCCCTTGTCTTGTATAGCGGTCATGATAGTCGATCAGCTGCACCCGCAGAAGCAGCATTGTTCCTTTACTATTCGCATCCCTGTCCTTTTTCTGCCGCTTTAACAGCCATACGATATACCCCAAAAGGACAGGAAGCACAATGGTATAGGTCTGCATCAAAAAATCTTTCATGCTCCTCCTTTCCTGCACGCAAAAAGGACGCCAAAAATTTTGACGTCCCTGCTTGCATTTTTTATTTTATTATGATATAGTTGAGTTAAGAAGGACACCGCCCACAGAGTGGGTTGACCTTAAACGCAGTTAGAAATTCCACCCCGTCACCGGTCAAAGTTTTGGGGTGGTTTTTCTATGCCAAAAGCATTAGTGACAAATCAAGTAGATAAATGTCAGCAATGCTAAGATGAACATACCAAACGCCATAAGGTCTTGGAAGTCAAATGAGTTATCATTTTTCTTTCTGCCCATCCGCATCACCCCCATTCTTATGTAGAATGAAGGTCAACGCCACCCTGCAACACGGTATCCTTGTCTTACTATATCATATTCTGTCGAAGCCTGCAACCAAAAATTACCGGAAAACCACTTTGATAATATTGTTGGTTACACGTTCAATTACTCGATAGCCCTTAATAATCTTGCCCTCTGCCAACGTATACTCGCCATCCGCTACGGTTGCAATCCCGCCAGCAGCTACCTTACAGAATCCATTTGCTTTGCATGTATTATCATCATACACTGCCAGCACTCCAAGCATCCCAACCGCCGCCCACTCTGGACGATCTGCACGAGATATATACTCTTGATTTGGATTATAAGCAGGATTCAATTTTTGGCGTGTTCCCTCATAAATAAGATTCCCATTCTCATCGGTTGCTTCCTGTGGAACAATTCCTGTCACTACCATTTCTTTGATGATTTTTGTTCCAATCATTTCTTTTGTTTCTGGATCAATATCAGCCACTTCTCTTTCAATTTCTTCTTTAATTTCCACAAATGTTATCTTTGGTTTTGGCTCCAAAATATCCCTGCCTAACTCATCCCTCAAATACATGCCATTCCACGAATCACAATCCGCATTTCCTAAAACAGCTGGTTTCGCTGATACTATACCAAGAATATAAGTATCTTCTGCGTCCGCAATGCGAATCTTATTGTTATCCATCGTAACAAAATAACCAATTCGATCCTGATTTTCTAAATTTCCATCCACCCATTCAAAATACTCGGCGTAGTCCGCAGCAGTAGAAGCATTAAAGGTTCCGGTTGCACGAACATTCCCTCTTGTGTCAACGCCAAAACAGTTGGAACGTGTTGATTCCTGTGAGCCATTTCCGATAACAAGAAAGCTTGCTGCCGCTGCTGTCTCTTTGTTAAACTGACCAAGTACGGTTCCAGCACCTGTATTGTTAAATAATTGATATCCAGCCGTCAAAGTATAGTTTGCTCGATTCCGGTTTGCTGCTCCGATGACAACACTATAATGTCCAGTGATATCATTGTTGTAGCCGAATGCAGAAACATTTACTCCAGCAGCAGTATTGGCGTTGCCTGCGATAATTTTCCCAGTTGTGATTGCTGTTTGAACTGTGTTGCCATGTCCATCACCGAAACGGTAGTCTATTGCTTGATGTTCGCCCATCGTTCCAGACACATCTTTGTGATTAAACCACAATGCCCCACTTGCTGGAAGGTTTTTAAAATTTATTTCATTACTATTCAGGACTTCGAGAAGCTTCGCGGATGTTGCTCGATCTGCTTTTGCCACATCTCCTGCCTTGCTAATTAGCACTGGTGCTTGATATGATGTTAATGGATTAATTGTTTCTTCGTTTATAGTTTTTGAATCGGTATGTATTTCCCAGTCAATTTTTTTGCTCGAATATAAATTATATTTTCCGCCGCCCCTTAAAAAAACACATGCTGTCGAACTTCTCCAAAACTGTTTATATGTAATGGGCTTTACCTCGTTGACTGTATGGATGCAGGAATCGTCGAAAATAATCCCTGTCGCCTTTGCTGCATTTGTTCCGCTCCCAAGCTCCATTACCATAAAGTGTGCGCCAAATCCACTTGTGTGCGTTGCCCATGATGGTACATCTCCATCATATAACGACGCGGAAGCTTCAATTGTAACCCAATGTGCGAGCGGAATATTGCCTTGTTTGTAAATAGGATACCAAGTATTTTCGTTGTAAACCGAGGTGTCTCTTAAATCAATAATTGTTTTAAACTTTCCTTGTCCATTTTCTGTGGTTAGGATTTCATTATTTTTCCACTGTATATTATTTTCATCAATAGTTAAGCCTTGATCACGTCCCCATGGTGCTTCTGTTTCGATTCCAAAATAGGCGTGACTTGGTTTGTCCGTATTTCGATAACCGTGAAATCCTATACCCCCAACAATTTTTGCATTTTCATCTAAGAATGTCACACCTCTTGCATACGCACCACTCTCTTGTATACTTGGACGCTGCATATACAACATCCCGCCCTCAAGAGTTAAATTAGCCCCCTCTTTTATCGTGCCGCCTTTGCTTGTAATCACTTCTTTCACAAGCTTTTCTATCGCTTGTTTTAAGAAAACATCATTGTTTAGTAATGCTCCCTTAATTTGATTTTCTAATTCTGCTGTAATCATATCCTCTTTGGTTACTGCTGGAATTTCTTTTGTAAACTTTGGTTCTTTTTGAACTGGTAAGTTTCCCATTGCCTTCCCTGCCTTTCCTAAAAAATTTCTTGTAAGAGAAAATCAAACAACATATCATCGTCCTTACCTTTTTTCAGGAAAGTTTTATAAATAATCAATTCCCCATCCTCATCAAAAATTCCCAATTCCGAAATATAAATATTTGCCAGGTCGTCTTTGCCCAATCCTGACTGGTACTCACAGATCGTTGGTTTTGGATATGTATGACTATCAATTTCTATGCGCAGAAGCTCCTTTCGAAGTGCAGTCTCTTTTCCTGTTATGGGGATTGGGATATCATTTTCATCTACACCGCCATCCCCATAAGCAATATACTTTATTTTTGGCAGCAATAAATCCCCTGCGTGCGCCTTGCAGAGCTTTTCCCTTCCTTTTTCTGTAAGCATTGCCTCTGCCATAAGTTACCTCCTTGTGTCTTGTACAAAAATTTGCATATAAAAAAGGTGTTGGAACGTTCCAAAGCCTTACGGTCTTAAAAAGTTATAATGTATCTACGATAATTTCCGAATCATATTTCCGACTGCTGTCATATCGATAAGTACCATCATATTTTGTTATATGATAACCAATCGTCAATTGAATTTCATACGTTGGCAGTTTTACTGCTGTATGAGTACGAACCGCTATTTGAATTTCATTTGTTCTGTTTTCTGGCTTAATGTTTGTTTGGTATGCGATCTTTGATATTTTGCAGATCGTCTGTAATGTTCCAGCTTCTCCGCGCAATTTAAGTACATTATTTCCTAACAGTGTATGTAGATTTATCGTTCCATAAATGGATAACGCGGTTGGATACAAGTCGATTGCATTTTTACTTTTATATCTCTGGTAACGATTGGTGCTGTCATATTTTGCTGAACCGTCATAACATAAATATGGAAGATTATAACGCGGATAACATTCACCGATCATTCTTAACTGTGCTGGTATGCTTACTGGAACAGTTACAGAGGTTGAAACATTTGCCTCCAGATAATCTAAATAAGCTGCACCCCGCTTGATCTCATTTAACATTTTTCGAAATAGGGCAAGTTCTCCAAATTCAATCGGCAGTTCCCGCACTCCTACTTTCACTCGAAAATGCCATGGCTTCCCTCCATAATCAAACCATTCTTCCACGGTAGTTACATTTCCTGAAAAGACGACAAGCAGCATTTCATTGATCGCTTTCGCAGTGCCAAGTTTCATATACCAGTGTTGTGTATTGATAATCAGTTCTCGTTTTGCAGCAGTGTTCAGTGATGATTTATAAAAAGGGGTTCGATACTCCGCTGCCATGTAGTCGAGAAATTTTTCATCTATAGTTTCTAAAGCACACCACACTTTTGTTTTTTCTGCACATTCCAGCAATTTCTTAATCTGTCGGTCACAGGCATACATAAATGCTTTTGTCTGAACATCCTTTAGATTCCCTGGCGTTGTTTGATATAATCCGCCAACTTCTGGTAACCTAATCATCTTCCAGTCCCCCATAAAGTATTGTAACAGACCTTGCCATCGCAATCTGTGTATCTTTGATTGTTGTAAACATCGGGCTTCGTATTACCACTCTTTTTACTCCAGCAGCTCTTAAAAATCCTATCAGTATATCTGGATTGATATCTGTTCCAATATGCGTTTTCTGCCATAATACATATCGATTTGCCGCATCTTCTGCAGTTTTTTGTATTGTTTCTACGTTGTTTTTGTTTGACCTGGAAATATAGTAGGTCAAATCAAGATCATACTCCACTACATCTGGAGCAGCAACTATTACTTGATCTGTCAGCGGACGAATTCCAGATGATTCAAGATATTCTGTTAAGTCTGCAAGAAATGCTTCGCTTGGAAGCTCTCCGCCAGTCAGAATAAGTCGTATATCAACAACACTATCTTCTGTTGTATGTGGTTTCACATCTTTGATCGCAGCAGAATTATATTGTTTTACCCAATAAATATAGGCGTCCTCTGGTCCTGCTGTTGAATATGAAGAAGGTGCTAGAAAAATTCGTTCCCGGTAATTTGCATCACTTTCCCTGCTGCTTCCACCATCCGACTTCGTAATATTTTTTACGCTTACTACATAAGGAATGGGATCTGCCAAAATATTAACCTGTCCTGCAACATACCCGTTTCCTTCTATTCCAAAGACTGTACAAGTTGCTTGTACATCCACATACATAGCACCAGCAGCAATTTCCGCATAATCGTTTGTTTCAAAAAATACATTATCTCCCGCTGTTGCTCTTTTCCCTTTTGGTATTGCTGTCACTTGCGTGCGCATTTCCTCAAGAAAAAAACGAAGTACTGTAACAGCGGGATGAGCTTCTTGACGAAATGTTTTTTTCCCAGCTCCAAGATGATCCAGATAATCTCCACTTGCATATTTTAAGAAATTCATTCGAAATCCTTTTTCAATACATTGATACGCTTGATACAATTTATTGGCAACAACATTTAATTTAATACGATCTCTGTCTGCTGGATATAATGTAATCTTCTCCCCTGTTTCTGCTTGATAAAACGATTCATAATCTGCCACCATTTCTTCTTTTATATTCTCAATATCCATCTCTCCAATCACAGAAATATCAGGAAGATCATATAAGCTCTGCAAATCAACTGCCATTGTACGCCAGCACCACCTTTGGAATTATTTTTTGTTCCTGCATTCGAAAACTAATCTGAACCACAGTTAATCTTGGTTCATACTGTTCAATTTGTTCGATTGCTTGTATCGAATATGCTCCTTTTGCTATCACCAGATTCCGTCCAATAATCTCTTCTGCTGCAAGCCCCATTGCCCGATCTTGTGGAACGCTTCCCTTTAATGTTGTCAGTATTGTTGCTGCGTTTTCAATCAGTCTGTCACGCAACGCAATATCCGTTAAAGAATCCAGTTCAAATTCTACATCCCGCACTGATATCATCGTTCCTCGCATTCTGCCGCTTATGCGGCATTGTAATACTTTTCAGCAAAAAGCCCTTTATTGTTAAAAAAACTTTAAGATTGAAAATTTTAATTTTCAATTTTCTTTTTACTGGTATTCTTCCAGGGTTAGCGTTACTGACGCTCTGATCAGCTCCCCTCCGTCGATGATTTGACTCCATGCGGAAGATACGTTTGTTGTTCTCCATTTGGAACCAACTTTTTTTCCTCCAATCACAAGCACATTTATCGTACCTTTTTCTGCATACCCTGTCAGTTTCTGTATCATTTTGCGCGGCTTTACTCCAAAGTTTGCATCCAGCTCAATCACAAAAGATACTTTCTGAGGAGATGGTCCAAGAAATTCCCACTGAGGTTTCTTTCCAACTCGTTTATGTTCTCCCCAATTTCCAGCCGCAGTCACCTTAAAATCACGAAAACTTAATACTTTTTTGTCTGAAGTAGAAAATACAACGCCGCCAAAATATCCAATTTCCATTTTTATACCTGTACATAATAAAAAGTGTAAAAATACTTTTTTCAAACTTTCTTATATTCCGCCATTCGTATCATTATAATCCGCAAAAATTTCTGGATGCGCAGCAGCACAAATTTTTCAATCTTCATATCCTGCTTCAAATCAAAGAGCGTTCTGTTCTTCTCTTATAAACGCTCTAACTACATGCAAATTTTCAATTCTTGCCATCCCTGAAACATTCAAATCTTTAAAAGAAGCTGTTTTCTTTACTTCCACTTCTTCTGCTGTAATTGAATCTGCCACAACTTTCTTTGCTTTTATTTCACCGTTTACTGTTAAATCTTTTGTGGTAACCGATTGCATTTTTATATTATCTGCTGCCACTTCCATCAGATTTTCTTTTTCATTATATTTCACGTATGCGCCGCCGGGAAACTCTTTGTAAAAGATCCCATCCCCGCCTTTTTCGGGCTGTTTTACACTGCTCCAAGGACTTCCTAAAATAAAACCTTTTGTAGTGGAATTTGGCAGAAGAAGAACCACGACAGTATCACCCAATTCCGGCATATCATAAGCAGAATTTAGTAGCGGAAACGCTAAGGACTGAGCATTATTCTTGTCTGGATAATTTACACTTGCCATTCCTTTTTTATAATCAATTGCTGTAACTTTTCCAATTCTTACAATCCCTTCCATGTACGGCTCCTTGTTTTTATTTCAAAAAAAATTATGTCGGCGGAATGATAAAAACCTGCCCCGGATAAATCCAATGTGCCTCCTCAATCTGCTCTTTGTTAGCATTATAAATAATCTTGTATTTTTCCCCATCTCCATAAAACCGTTCTGCAAGTTTCCACAAACAATCACCTTTCTTAACTATATATTTGGTTCCCTGCAGCTCCTCATTTTGATTTTTCGGCTTTAACTCTGAACCGCCTGTATTTGTGATACAAAGATGTGCTTTAATTGTGCAGGTATATGCTCCGCCTGCACTTTTGGAATGTGTTACACGGTCTATAAAATAGATTCCTGAAGCTTTCCCCAACCCTTTAATCCGAATCGTCTGAGCAGCAATATATTTTGTATCTCCTCTGACACCAAAAGAAATATTTACTGCTTTCCTCAGATTTTCTAAAAGCCTTGCTTTCGCCCGGATTTCCGCCTCCTGGTAGGAAGCTACCTGCTCATTTAAAAAAAGTGTCCGACTTCCATTGCTGCCGGGCAAAGTATAACGATAAGACAATGTTTCATCACGATTTGGATCAGTATATTGAATCTGCACACTGTCATAAGCCTTTGATTTTTCTTTTGTATATGAATAATTCTGCATTTCCGATCGGTCAATTGTATAAGAAGCTTTTTTGTTTTCATAATCTGTTTGGTTGTATACTACCATTTTTTTATTGTACAGTTTCATCGCAAGATTATGCGTTTTACATAAGGAAAAAGCAAACTCCATATCCGTTTTCCCGTCCTGTTCCAGCTCCTGTACCGTATAATCTTCTGATTCATAGACCAATGTGATTCCAGCATCCCGGCATATATTCGATAAAATTGTCTTGGTGGTCGTATTGCTGAATGTATGCGTTTTTACTGTTGTGTGAAATCCTGTGCGGATTGATATTGTAATTCCTTTGATACTGCAAGTTTCTGGAAAACCAACTGCCTTAAAACTGTCAAGATCAAACATTCCGCAGAAAAGATTTCGATTATCCCCCTGCTTATTCCAGTTCTCTACAGCAATCTTTGCTTCTATATAGTCGCCATCCTCCGGCATAAATCCATTCAGCCATCGCCCATCCTGGTTATTTACAGTCAACGACAATGTATCTGCTTCGCCAGACGCCACGTCAGTATACGTAAAAGATTCTGTTTTTGAACTAAACTCTGCTGCGGCGTCCACGCCGTTATAAATCAGTTTCAGCAGTGATTTTCTTGGGTTTTCTGTTTTATTCATAAAAAATCCTCTCGTTTGTCACAGACAAAAGCCTACTTTCTTTCAATGGCTTACAGATGGTCTTTTACTGTCTCCATAAAGGCATATCAAATATTACTTCCTCCTTTTGTTCTGGCACAATCAATATAGTTCCTGCACCAAAAACAAAAATATCAAGCAACTCCTGATTTGCCTGCATTAAAAGCCCCATATATTTTTCGTCCCCATAGACCTTGTACGAAATTGTATCCCACATATCACCCTGTATTGTTGTATAAACCCGTTCCATACTGCCTCGTATTCTTATGAAAATGCAGTTCTATTTCTTTCTGCCAGCCATTCTTCCATATACTCCCGAAATTCTTCCATTGATATGCGCAGTGATTTTGTAACAACTTCTTCATCTGCATGTCCTTCAATATGAATCTGCGGTGAAAAAATAACCTGTATTGTATCTGTATTTTTCTCTGACATACTGCCTGACAATATTCCAGTGCCAGCAAAATGATTATTTTTTTCTGCGTCTGTATCAGTTTCCTGCTGCTTCATATCCAGAACGCCTAACAGCATTCCTACCTTTTCCCACAAAGAAACCGCATTGCTGCTGCCGTCCAGCGGAATTGCTGCCTCTGGTCCATCCTCGGCAAACCATGCTATATGCGGAGTGTGAAAAATTCCCCCGTCCGCATGTCCAGGCAGAGGAAGCGTCTTGTTCTGCCTCCCTAACATCTGGATAGAGGAAAGCTTAAGAGAATGTTTTGCAGCCAATTCTGGCAGCGTGGAACTATGCGGCTGGCGATATACTGGATTTAAAAGAATATCAATATCTGCCGTCACATCAAATCCTGACGCAAATGTTTCCTGAATATATTTATCAGAATATGCATAGATTCCATCCGCTGCCGGATCAACCTTTTCTTCCATACTGGAAACCATACCGTTTACAATTTGTTCTGGAACATTGTAATAATCTTTTTTTTGCAGGGATGCAACCAAATCGGTATAATAAGATTCGTCCGCAATCGCTTTTCCAAGAACGTAATAAATTCCGTCTGTATCATCACCTTCTACAGTGCTTTCCAATGTCATAGCAGATAAGATTTTTGTATCCGAAAGCGCATTGCACAGCTCCTGTGACGCCTCTTTCCCCAAACTTGCATACTTTTCTATCAGCTCGTTTGACCGTTCAATGGATGGCTGCATACTTGACAGCAAGCTTTCCATTGCATCTTTTGCCGCAGTAGAAACTCTGCTGTCCGTAAGTTTTTCTGCCATAATCTCCCACATACGCGCCGGATCTTCTTCCCAGATCCATGCAGTTTCTTCCTGCGCTACCTGTATGGCTCTTGTATAGAACTGCCCCAGTTCATCCCCATACTGCTGCATCAGCGTGTTTGTCTGAAACTTAAGCGTTTTTGCTTCCAGCTCGGACATAGAATCCAGATAATCTTCCCAAAACTCATTTACTGCTACATCATACTCAAACTGTTCAATCGCTTTATCGTCCAGCATTACCTGACAACTTGCAATTCGAAGATTTAACGTTTCCTCATACTTTGCCGCTGCTTCTTCTGCCTGCTGATTCAGTTCTTCCTGCAGTGCCTGGAATGTCTCCGCATCCAGATCACCTCCTTGATACTGCAGCTCCATCACCTTCAGTTTTGCTTCAAAACTACTGGTTGCAATTGACTCTTGTATACGCGCCATCTGCGCCTGAAGATTTGTAATTTCTTTTACTTCGTCCAGTTCCAGCAGACCGTCCTGAAAAGCATCCGTAATAACCTGATTTAATTCGGTTCCCAATTTTTCCAGCTCTTCATATTTCCCCGAATAAAAATTGTTTAGCTGAGCCACAATACCCTGGCGTTCCAGATCTTCTTCTGCAAACGGAGCAAGATTTATATTCATCGCATACTGTTGCTGCTGCACATACTGCTGCACCGACGATATATAATTTTCTATCTCCGCTTTGTAAGATTCATTTTCATCCTCCGATAAGTTCATTCCAATTGATACTTTCCAGTTCATCTTATCAATGGTATCAATGCTTTCCTGTATATTTCTCTGAATGCCATCCAATTCTTCGAACTTGGCAAATGATTCCTGTATCTTGGATAAATTGCCGTTCCTTGTAATATAATCTGCAACCTGCGAGATTTCCCCCATCGACAAAGCGATATCGCCAAAATGTTCTGCAAGATTGCTTTTTTCCGCCTGTTTTCTGGCTGTTTTTAAAGCTGCAGCGATCCCTGTAATTGCAGAGCCTGCCAGCGTAAGCCCAAAGAGCCACGGCTGGGTAATTGTCATCGTTTTTATTGCCGACGACACTCCTTTGATAGAATTTGCAACTGAAGAAAGTCCGCCAACCACTTTGTAAGTGATAATAGCACTTCCAATTCCTTTCAGCATCTTTTCAATAAGATTGGAGTGTTCTGCTGCCCAGCTTCCAAACTCCAAAAATCCGTCCCAGGCTTTTTCCGCACCGTTCGCTATAGTTCGAAATGCACTCGTAATTTTTGGTTCAGCTTTTGCCGAAAAATCAATAAACTTTTCGGTCAGTGTCGGAATATACTCTGAAAGCTCATTTACAGTATCTTTCAAATCATCGGAAAAAGCGTCCGCAAAACTGATTTTCGCGTCGTCAACCGCAGAATCGAGCCTAGCAAATGCTCCTGTCAGCGTGTCGGTAACCGTATCTGCCATACCAAGCAGCGCACCTTCTGAATCCGTCAATTTTCCAGAAAGATCATCCCATGACGAAAGATTCTTGTCTGCCGTTTTCCCAAGACCATCCAACGCAATATCCGCACTTTCTGCCGCCTGTTCGATTCCTGCTGCCGACGCCCCAACTGCATCCAGCAGATAGCTCATCTCCGTATAATAATTTGTTCCTGCAATATCCGACATATAAGCAGCTCGCTTTTCGGCGTCCAGCCCAGACAGTGCCTTCTGAACGCCAAGCAGCACTTCATGCAGACCAACAAAATTTCCAGCAGTATCAAATACAGATACTCCAAGCCTTTTCATCGCATTCATAGCGACGTCCTTGCTTGTCATACGCACAAGAATAGAATTCATGGCGGTTCCTGCTTCCGCCCCCTTCACGCCGTTGTTTGCAAGAATCCCAAGCGCGGTCGCAGTATCATTTAGTACCTTCGACTGATCCCCCAGACTTTCTCCCACTGTTTTGGCAGCACCGCCACACCCGATAAATGCTTCCATCAGTGCTTCGGCTGTTGTATTTGCACTGTTGTTCGCCTTTGTACAGATATCAAGGTAACTGCTTAAATCATCAACAGACAGTCCAAGTGCTGACATAGAGTCTGTAACCAGATCAGAACAAGTCGCCAGATCCATCTGTGTTGCTTCTGAGAGCCGAAGAACTGGTTCCAGCCCTGCAATTGCACTTTCTACATCCCACCCTGCCAGCATCATATAGCCAAGAGCATCCGCTGCTTCCGAAGCTGTTTTAGTAGTAGCCTTGCCCATGTCCCTTGCCGCTGCTTCCAGTTTTTCATACTCTATTTGAGTCGCATTTGCAATCGCTGCAGTATTTGCCATGGACTGGTCAAATTCAGAATACGTCTGTATGGCATCGGTCACAAATTGACCGATTTTCACCGCGCCAAATGCCGCTGCCGCCACTTTCGCAGCCGTCTGCGCCATGGACGCCAGCGTTTCAAAACCATCTTCTACCGTATTGATGCTGTTTCCAAACGATGCCTGAACCTGTCCGCCCACCAGCAGAGCGATTTCGTATTCTGTCCTTTTGCTGCTTGGCATACTCCTCCACTTCCTTCGAGATCTCGATAAACTCCATCAGGGAAAGCCCTCTGTAAAAGCTAATTCCATCATTTGTCGCAAGAGCAAGACGGATCGCTGCCTTTTTAAACCGTGATCCATCCGATGCTCTTATATTTAATTGAAGAAAAAACTTATCACCGCTCTTTTTATCTCCATTATTTCTGGAACTGGCAACTGTTCAAAGAACTCAGCTGGCATTCCAGTTGCCACCTGCGCCACTACTTTCGCATAAGTCACTGTATTTTCTGGATTAAAACTGGTAATTCCCATCCGGTAAAACTTTCTTTCAATCCCTTCCAGATCCTTCGCAGTCAGCGCTTCCAACCCCGACAAATCAAGCCCGTTGTATGTATCGTCCTCCCATTGGAACGGTTTTTTGAATTTTATATACCTACTTCTCTCGCTAAAATCCAGGCTGCTGTCTGTATTGTCTTCTTCCATAAATAATTCTGTTTCATTACGTCTTAATTCCTCATCAATTTCTTCCATGTTGATTTCTTCATTAAACTTTGCCATAATCTTTTATTCTCCCCTTCAAATATCATACAAGTTTTTACGCAAAAACTAAATCTGGCTTCGAACCTGCTCCAAAAGGTCAATGCCGCCCATAATAAAAATGCTGTTCAACTTATCAAGTTCCAATTGTGTGGAATTGTCGATTGCAATCTTAATATAAGTGATTTCTTTTGTAACACTTGGCTGCCCTTTACCGCCTTTTTTAAACGTGCCTGGCTTAATATTCATCGTGCGCCCCTTAACAGTGATTACAATCGGTTTTAAACTTTTTGCCTGTGTCTTTGTATTGAATACTTCCATTGACCCGCGAATTACAATTGGGTTTGTACTTGCAGCAAATGCAAAAAAATTCTCAAATAAGTTTTCAAACGGAATTTCAATCTTCATGCTGCCAAAGCTTCCGATTACCTCGCTCTCAATTTCCCCTGCCATCCCGGCGACATTCAGTGTATCAGTAAGCGGATCAAAGGAAGGCAGCGTAATTTCCGCAGATATGCCGACAAGCTTTGTCTTTCCATCATACACATTAAAGTTGTTGATTTTATCCGGCAAATCATAAATCTCCATCAATTACCGCCTCCTTCTAACGCCGCCTGCAAGATGGTTGGATCAAATTCAAATTCGTTTTCGATATTTTCCATCGGCGGGTATGTTGCAAGCCTTTCATGAAACAAAATCTTTCCTCCCATAATCTGAGTGACTGGGTTCTTTTCCCTGTCAAAAGAAATTTCTCCTCCCGCGATATCTCCATGCCCTTTCAGCCCGTTAATGCTGATATTTTCCGACAGCACAATATCCTCGATCTGCCGGTAATTGCTCTTGTTTGACACCTTGCTGAAAAAGCTTCGCTTAAAATTATTTTCTATATAGTCAAACATCATAACCGCTGTAATCCACCGGTCTACGGGGTCAGTCGAGGATGGAAACGCGGACGTGTTATTTCCCCATGCAAGAAATCCGTCAATATTAATGGCAGAAATAATCCCGTTTGCATTTAAATAATCGTTTACTTCGTCCGCATCAAAACTGACTTCCGTACCGTCCTCCAGCACCAGCCCGCTGATTTTTAACTGCTTATTATCACAGGATTCTGACGGAACACCAGCATTGTCCGCTGCCAGCCGCTGCAAAAGTGCTGCCAGCTGCGCCGAAAAATAATAATGATATCCATCCACATTTACCTTTGGCCAAACAGCAAACATCCGGCGGTCAGAATATCCATTGCTGTTTTTCCATTCCTTAACCGCATCCACAGACACTGCCCCGGTTTCCTCGCTGGAATCAATATCTGAAATAACTTTGCATGAAAATATACTGTAAATCAACTGCGCCTTTGCTGCCAGTGCCGTATTTACTGCCGGAATATGCGAAAATCCCGGAGCAATCAAAGTTCCTGGAACAATCCCCAGTTTTGGAAAGATATTGGAAATTACCTCCATCCCCTTCTTTGTTCTTGTGGAAACATTGTATCCTCCAATAATATCTGTATACGTTACTCCTTCTGGATTTAGCTTTGTATAGGCAATCTTTACACTTGTTCCCGCTTTTTGCACCCCGGAATCTGTATAGCCGACAATCACTGTTCCATCATCCGCAAAAGATGTTACATAGTCCTCTCCTTTGACCAGTTCTTCCGCAGCATCGCTGTCTGTGATGGAAATCTTATCCAGAAGAATACCTTCCACCGGAATCAGCGTCTTTTTATTTGCCACATTGTAATCCGAAGCAGTCACAGCCATAATGTGATTTTCATTGTTTGGATCCAGCACATTGATCATCACAAGCGGAGCGGCTGCAAACACATGAAACGCCGCATATACGCTCTGCATAATGGTAAATTTGTCAAAGTCTTCACTCCACCCCAATTTTGATACCGCATCTGGCTTATTGTAAGCTGCCATTGGAATATTCGCCGCATGATATGGATCTGCTGCCATATTGACTGGAGCTGTCCCGATTACTACTGTAACATTCGCCGCGCTCACTAACGGCGTTGTCAGCGCCGTAGGTTTTCTTGTCGTGTAAATACCATGTCTGTAATTTGATGGCATTTTACTTCACTCCTTCCAGATAATCCAGTATCTTGTTGTAGGAAACGCATTCCACGCTTCCTGGTTCTCTCAACGCCTGCGATTTTTTTGTAATATCCTCAATCGGAATTATAAGATTTTTAATCCCTGGTATTTTTTCTGTAAGATCTGTCAATTCTTTTGGTAAATCTCCCAGAAATACCGTTCCCTGCTTTACCGCGCCGGGAATTGCCGGTCCAATATACATTCTCTGATTCATATAAGTTCATCTTCCTCCGTTACAATAAACAACTCGCACTTTGCTTCAAAACCGCCGATAAAATAGGGGTACGTATCCTCCTGCTGGATGGTGCTTTTTACTGGATATTCCAGCCGAAATGCATTTTGTATTATCCCTCTGCGAAAAAAATGCTGTTTTACCTGCTCGATTATCTGAAGAACGTCGCGATATCCCTGATTATCCTTTTCCTGATCAATCACGCCAACTATAAAATAAAGATTTACAAGTTCTTTTCCATCATAAGCATTTTCAATCTCGGAAGTATCAAAGCATACACATACATAAGGGTAGATCTTTTCATCATTTTTTTCTTCTTTCAAAGGAAGATTCTGCGTATAAACATTGATCGGAATTTGATTTTCTTTCGCGCTTCTTAAATGAAACCCCTTCAAAGCTTTTGTTGTTTCCTCTGCAAGCGCATCCAACAATTCTTCTATTGTCATTTTTCTATATTTACCCTTTTCTTAAAATATTTTCTACCTCTGCATCGATGCGCTTTTGCAGCGTACTCTGCGCTTCTTTCTGGATATAATCCATAGTTTTATTATTTTTTATCATCTGCGGCGCGGAAGGACCAAAAAGCTGTTTGATCGGCAGGCTTTTATCGGAAACCCGCCGAAAAAGCCCATGATGCCCTGATTGCATTATCGCGATAAAAGCTTTTGGATTGACATCCAGCGCTTTTGATGCTGGTCCTTTTTCCACAGACACTTTATACACCTTTGGAGAAGGCTTTTTGCCCTTTGAATAACTTACTGGTCGGTTTGGACTAACCTTAAATTTCGACAGAGCAATTGGCGAAGCTTTCGAAACTGCCGCACCAGACAACTTTTCTCTTGTTGCTTTCTTTACTGCAATGGTCTTTTTTACTTCCCCGCTGGCAATGTTGTATCGCTGTGCTGTCTGCTGCGCCATATTTTTGCGTACATTGGTCAAAGTCCGGTTGACCGCATTTGCAATTACAGAAGGAGTCTTTCTGCCTAATGCTCCTAAACGCTGCTGCACTTCCTTAACATTCCCAACCTCCACCCGCAGTTCCATCAATGCCCGTTCACCCCCATAACAATGGTATATAAATCTCCAGAAAATTTTACATCAGTCACAAGATACCCCCGACCATCAAAGTTGATATACTGACCTGGTACGGGTTCAAAATCTAGTTCTGATTTCGGCACATAAAAAAGCAAAGAATCCGTAAACAACTGATCTGTTTCGGTTTCTTTGCTGATATATAATTCTGCCAGCGTATCATTGTCCATTACAACAGCAACTTCTCTGCCGTTGATTGTATGCAGATCAGCAAATTCATCACAATGAAAAAAGACAGCCATATCTTCTGCTGCCTGTTCTTTAAATTCCATCTTATTCTTCCATCTTCTCCTCGATATAATTTAATACGGAATCAACCATATCATTTTTCAGCATATCTGGAGCAATCTCCAAGCCAATGGACTTTGCATATTCTACAAGCTCCTCTTTATTTAACTTCTTAAGAGCTGCCACGTCCTTGTATCTGCTTTCTTCTTCAAAACCCTCGAAAATATCTTCTGAGAATCCCACGCGCTCTTTGCTCATTTCCTCAACATCAAAAGAATCATGTTCTTCCTCGATAAAACCATACTTTTTCAAAAACATTAGATCTGCATCCGATAACATTTCATGGATGATTTCACCTGGTTTGTATGTCCGATTTCCGGTTTCAATATTTACTTTCGCTCGAATCATTTTTCCTCCCATTTTACTGTGCGACGCTTTAACATTTTTTGGCAAGAATCCTTTCCCCTTTGAGACAGCACAAATATATTATACTTCTTGTCCCTGCCCGTTCGGATAAATCACACACCAGCTCTCCACGTCGATCGGTCTTGGCAGCGGTCTGGAAGTAAGTCGGAACATCTTAACTTCAGACTTTTCATCACAGTAAATCTTCGGCACTTGTTTCGCTTCATAAGAATAAAACTTTTTATCCTCGATCTGCGTGATCAGCCCATACTCAATCTGACCGATTCCACTGGTATGCGCCATCAGACAGGCACCTTCTGGAATAATTCCTTCCTCCTCCCCGTTATCATTCAGAAAATACTCGTCATAAGAATAAATATCCAATCCTAACTCTGCAATTTTCCCGTAATAAGTAAGCGCATCATCGACAATCTGCGGATGAATTTCAATATTCTGCATACGGCGCACATCCATATTTTTCTGAATAAATGGATTATCGATAAACGTATCAATCAAATTGGCAGCAAATAAAAGAATATTCGGTGCTTTCCCGGTCTCCTTGATAATTTTTCTGCGCCTTTGTTTTAAAAGCGGCAGTGGGTTTGATGTAGGCAAGCTCCAGTACTTGTCGGAAGTCAGCGCAATAATATTGGTAAATCCATAATCAACCTGTAAATCCACTCCTGCTTCCTTATCCACAACATCTAACTTTCCCTCAAACAAAACTTGGCGGCACATCCATTCCAGCCTTCGAACAATAGAGTCATCCAGCTCCTTATAGTCCTGCGCAAGCAAGTCATCCTCCCGCTCCGACGGCGTTTTGCTGCTGTAGATTCCCTCCCCTGCCATCCTCTTGGAAATATCATCAATACTCAGCACTCTTTCCGGGGCAATTCTCGGCGTGGTAAATTCCTTGGTCTGATACCCCTGCCGCGTAATTACCTTGCCGCCGATCCGCGGCGACACAAACGGCGCCATAATGCGCTTCCCTTTCTTTACATCAAATTCCACCTTTTCTGTAATATGAGTGGCTTCTCCTGGAAAAAAAGTTCTTGTAAGAAAATTTCTTACCGGCGGCGTGATCTGTATCGCCTCCAGCATTTCCCTCGTTGTATATTCTGCCATTCTACAAACTCCTCCCTCAACTTTCCTGCACAGTCTTAAAGAAAATCCCAAGCTTGCGCAGTTCTGTTTCATAATCATTCAGGCTTACGCCTTCTGCAAGAACAACAGCTTCGCGGTTAAACGTCCCAGTAATATACGCGGCCGCAATCACATCCTGCTCTTGTGCATCCACATCTTCTGTCAGAATACAGTCGCATCCAATTTCACCTGCTGCTTCTTCGCCTGTACTCCCGGTCACTCTATAACTGCCGCCGTCATCTGATCCAAGCAACGTTCCGCGCTTTAAAACTCCCTGCCCGGCAGCAATCTGTATGCCCTTTGTTGTAATCGGAACTGCATTATCCGCAATTAATTTATCCGGGATAAATTCTCTGACCGTTTGAAATAAACTCTGTCCCATTCTGCTTTTTCCTCACTTTCTCTTTAATTTTTCTGCAAGGTTTTTGACCTTTTTATCATGGTCAATATCCTCGGAATCTTCTGCAAATCCGGCATTTGCATTTGTCTCGACATGATTTGCCCCGGAATCCTTAATGTCATTTTTCAAATCGTTCAAAGCCTTGGCTGCCATAATCCCATTTTGCTTAAACGCAGCAAGTGCAAGCTCCTTTGCTGTAAGCTGGTTTTCTCCATACTTCGCACTATGTACCATCTCCTCGGAAATCTGCCCGGAAATCTCATCAATCGCCTTCAGACGCTTATTTTCCTCCTCGGCAGCCTCCAGCTGGATCTTCTGCACCAAATTTGGGTACTTTGCTTCCAGATCTTTGACTGTTAAAATAGTTTCGCCAGTTTCCTCCATAACTTCTGCCTCCTCTTCCTTTTTTTGAGTTATATTATTAAAAACGCTTTCTGGAACAGCAATTTTTCTTTCTTCCAGCGCGGCGTTTTCTGGATATTTCAATGCTTTTGCAAGCATCTCTTTTGTTTTTTCAATGGTACTTCTATCCAAAATTGTAACCGCATTGTAAATTGCAGCTGCATTTTTTGCTTGAAGCAAAGCTGAATTTTGACTTGTTGTCTGCGACTTTTCCTGACTTTCAATAATCGCGTCCACAAAGCCATAGTTTAACGCTTCTTCCGCAGTCAGCCACGACTCTTTATCCATCAAATCCAGCAGATCATCAAGATTCATCTTTGTTTTATCTATATAAGCCATGGCAATTGATCGGTTGATCGTCTGCAAAATTTTCGACTCTTTATCCATCGCGTGATAATCCCCTCTTGCACCGCCGGAAACATTATGAATCATAAAAATACCGACTGGAGATATCTCACATCTTCTTGCTGTTGCAATATAGGACGCCGCAGACGCCGCCATACCAGAAATAATAATTGTTACATTCCCCTTGTATCTTCGAAGTGCTGTATAAATTTCATTTCCCGCCACCACATCCCCGCCGCCGGAATTAATTTCTACTTCCAAATCTTCTCCGTTTGCTTCCTGTATTACTGTATGAACGTCTTTTGGGCAGGTTGCAGCAAATCCAAACCATTCATAAATCCATTTGTCATCATCTGCAACAATTGTCCCTTTTACTTCGATCTTCGCCATTCTCCTGCTCCTTCTCGTTCTTTTCTGCTTTCTGCACCGGATTTAGCAGTGCATTGATCTTTCCCATTTTTCTTGCTTCTCTCCTCAGCTGCTCCGCATTATCATCAAAACTGCTGCTGTTCATCTCCATCGCTTCATTTTCTCTTGTAGAAATACCAAGCTCGACGCGCTTTGCTGCCGCTTCGACTTCCTTTAACGGGTCAAGCATTCCCTGCGACGGACCGTTCCACGCACACCTGCACCATGCTTCACGAATCGCCGGGTCAAGAAAAAATCCAGGAGCACGAATTCTTCCCTTTGCAATCGCTTCTACAAGCCATATTTCATAAACAGGCTGACAAAGATCATCCACCAGCCACGCGCGTTTCATCCGAAAAGCTTTCCACGCCTCCTCCAAAGCTGCCTTGGAAGCAGAATAACTTTGACCAAACTGCTTTAACAACAGCTCAGACGGAATTTCCAGAGCCGCGCCGATGTATTTTGTGTATGCGGTTGTAAACGCATCAAAATTTTCGTTTGGGTGCGATGGATCTGCCATCTTAACATCCTCGCCTGGCGCCAGCACATTGATCATACCTGGACCCATGCCGTAATTACTCCCATCACTTGAATTTTTTGCGCTGTCCTCCTCAAATCCAGTAAACGGCATTTCCGATGTACTTTTTTCTGTTATAACAAACACAGTAAAGAATCCGTTGATGACCGCTGCCATAATCTCCGCTTCACTGTACCGCGTCAGTTGTTTTAATGCTTCGATTACCGGTGCTAAATATGGGACGCCTCTGTACTGTTCTGCTCTCTCACTCTCAAAAATCATTAAAACATTTGGAAAACCTGTTCTTTTTCCAAACGCTTCCACCCGAATCCATTTTTTCTCCGCCTGCAGGGAAGAATTCGGATATGTATTGCAAATATAGTATGCTGCCACTGCCCCATTTTTATCAATTTCCACGCCGTTGTAAATCCGGTTTCCATTTTCTGGGTTGGTCTGCTGCAGGTTGACATATCCTCCCGAAGAGTATGGGCTGCATATTTTATCTGATTCAATCAGATGAATCCGCAGACTGTACGGCATAAACGCGAATTCCTTTTCATTGTATTTTATAAGCACTGCTGCATCGCCGTTCATCAGCCACGAAATACAGGCAATCTGCTGAATCTCATAAAAGTTATTTATCTTTGTGCTGTCACAGTGCTTTGATTTCGCCCACAATTCAAATTCTCTCTGTGTTTTTTTGTTCCATGCTTTCGCCTCGGATTCGGATATTCCAAGTACTTCCCGGTCAATCATTGGACGTGCTTTCAATCCTACTCCAACAATATTTGTCCGACTTGTTTTGATGGCAGACACTGCGATCGGAGCAGACATCATTAAACTTCTCGACCGCTGCCGCAGCGTGTGCAGATTGCGGTCAATATCCTCCTGTGGAGATCTGCTTGATGCATTCCACCCTTTTAATGCGTTTTTGGAGTAGGATGCTCCGCCTTCGTCATAGCCGCTGTTCTGGAACTTTTGAAACAAT
The DNA here is from genome assembly GCA_947086895.1 of uncultured Lachnospiraceae bacterium. Classification (GTDB taxonomy): domain Bacteria; phylum Bacillota; class Clostridia; order Lachnospirales; family Lachnospiraceae; genus RGIG4057. The sequence goes on from CAMUAR010000044.1 coordinate 23,471, forward strand.
CTCAATCCGCAGCGCGCTCTTTCCCTTTTTAATGCTGCTGCCGGGCTGATTGCGGCAATCACTTTGTCTAAAATATTCACGTTTTATCTGCCTTTCCTAGATATCAAGCGGAATTCCGCGAAATGCCCGGTTCTTTCCAATCGATTTTAACAACTGTACTTCGTTTTCCAGCGCTTTTATCATCGCCTGCACATCTTCCAGATCTGCGCGCCGCAGCTTTCTTGTTCCTATGCTGTATTCCTGCCCTGTAAGAATCGCTTCTTCCGCCTTATAATACAATTCCAGCCGTCTTTCTGCTCTCTGCAGCTTTTCCATCCCTCTCCCTCCCTAATACATAAGCCCCCGATTTACAATACCTGTCTTTTTTTGTCCTTCTCTGTTTTGCGATCTCTGCATATAATTGATCCCCTGTTTTATCTTTCTTTCCAGAACATCAAAATCCGGCTGCAATATCTCGACTGCTGCCGTATTATAAACGCGAAGATCCAGCGGCTCATTTCGTACACCACTTTTCTTTTTCCATTTCGTCGTTGGTCTGCCATCCTTGATCTCTGTCACCCTCTGCTCGCTGTTCAGCCCTTTTATCACAATTTCATTGTAACCGCAGTCTGCATTGATTGGAAAATGGCAGTAGCCAGGTCCCTGATTAACTATTCCAAGCCTTGTCACCACAATTTCTTTTCCGCTGTCCACTCCAAGAATAAATACTTTCACATTGTATTCATTGTTTGTTGACAGCTTGTGAATCAGCGGAATTCCCTGGCTCTCCCTGCCAAACCCCTTGATTCCGCTGATACGCTTCCCCTTTTTCTCCATGCGTTTCAAAAATTTATAACATTCGGTTGTTTTATGCCCTCCAGTATCAATGCAAGTTCTGGCGATCAAAAGAGAAGATCCAGACACAAAATAAAATTCACGATCCAGCCATGCTTCCAGCTGATTCCATGTTTCTTCCTTGTCCAGATCTCCATATAATTTTTCGTATTTCACGCCCCACGACTCATAGCCGCGCCCCCATCCAACTACCTCAATTTCAAAACGGTCGTCCTGCACATCAACTGCTGCCGTCAGTAGAAGAACGCCCTCTGGAAGCTCTGCTTCATACCGTTCTCTGCGTGATAAAAGGGAATCATCATCCGCACTTTTGCCGCGTTCCTCCCATGTTTCTCCCAGAACGGTATTGATAAATATTTTCATTTTGTTTGGATCACCATTTTCTTTCAGCTCCCGGTGAGCTTCTTTCCACTCTCTGATAATTGCTGACCAGTGCGTCCAGGGAGAAGCAAGCTCATTTAAGTGAAACGACCGCTTTCTATGTATCTCAGGATGAGCTGCAATCCATTTCCCCTTTCCCTGCTTCCAATCCACCTCTGAAATATGTTCGCCACAATATTTGCACTCCATTGTCACATCAGCAAAACAGACCCGCCCCCATTCATAAGGCTGATACTTACCGCAACACTGACATGGCACGCACCATTCTTCCATCGTGCCGGACTGAAATTCCTTTTCAATCTGACTGTACCCTTTTATCGTCGGCGTAGAAACCTTAATTTTCTTTTTGTTCCAGAATGCAGTTGTTCTTTTTTCCGCCAGCTTGATCGGATTGCCCTCTGCGCCTGCGCTTGCCGGGTAGCGATCCGTCTCGTCCATCAGCACAATTCGGACAGGTCTTGAAGCAAGGCTCGACGGGGAATTTGCCCCGGCAATTGTGACATGACCGCCAGGAAAAATTTTGTGCAAAATGGTATTACCCGAAGTTCTTGATTTTGCATCCCGAACTTTTCCAGTCAGCGCCGGAGTATCACGAATCATCGGTGCCAGGCGATCCTTTGAAAAATCTTCTGCCATCGGTTTTACTGTTGGCTGCACCACCAGCATAGGCGCCGGATCATAATCAATATAATATCCGATAATATTTAAAAGCAATTCTGTTTTTCCCACCTGTGCCGAACTCATAATAACAATATCCTCAACCATAGGATCATTTACGGAATCCATGATTTCCCGCTGATACGGCGCTCTGTCTGTATTCCACTGCCCTGGCTCCGCCGCACTCTCCGCAGACAGCTTGCGGTAGCGATCCGCCCACTGGCTGACGGTAAGAAGCGGCGGCGGGCTGACTGCCTTGGCGATCTCACGAAATAACTTGAGCGTTTTAAATTCGATACTCTGTTTTTTTCGCTGTGTTTTCAGAATTATCTTATCTTGTTTTGCAAGCGGCACCGATTCGATTTTAACTTTGCTGTTCATCCTCCTGTTCGCCCTCGCTTTCCATGTAGTCGTCGCTGTAGAATGCTTTTGGATCGTAATCTTTCAATTCATTTAGCGCTTCTGTAACTTCACTTGTCAGACGCTCTTTAATAAACGCCGTATCACGATTTTCCAGAATCGGAGCCACCTTGGAAGGGATGTTCATCATTCTTGTTTTGAACGCTGCCAGCATATCCATCATCACCGTCTCGACGTCCTCCGCCTTGTGCAGTTCGCCTTTCATGGTTTGAAGCTTCAACTCTGAAATATGCCTTTTCACTCGTTCATGAAGTCCCCTTTCTTCCTCCAAACTGATTTCATCACTTCCAAAGGATTCTGCCTCAGCCCCCTCCGCCGTCAGCTTAATTGTCAAAAGATAATTTTTTACAGAATCCACAAGGTTATAACGTCCCTTCGCTGCCCTTACAAGAATTCCCTCCTCTGCCATCTGACGAATCCGTCTGTCCGACACACTAAAAAGTTCTCCCAGCACAGCCGCAGATACTGTTATATTATCTATATTTGTAATTTTTGCAGATTCCATACTCAAAAATTCCCCCTATCTCAAAATCGGAAACGGAAACCCCAACTATTTTTTGCCTTCAGCTAGTCAGACTTTGGGCTTCGCAGACCCGCAAGTCATTTTTAGTACTGAAAGAACCTATGAATTATTCTCTATACAAAACATTTATGTTTCATTTTATTGGAACAGATTTGACTCTCCATAAAGCAACAACTTTTGTGTTCTTGGTAACATTTTTATTTTATCCCAGTCTATCACAATAGTTTATCACTTGACATATCTATTATTGTGTCAAATCGCCCTTAAATTTTTCCTTCCTTAATATATCTTCAAAATACTTACCCTCATTTGACAAGTCCCATATATGACAAGTCGCCTGCAAAATAAAAAAAGACTTCCGATTTTTGCCCTTAAAAAAGTAAAAAATGCTTTTGTACCAAATTCACCTCCGAAAAGACAACCCATTGTATGCTCTGTTCTTACAGTCTTGATCCACTCCAATATACCGCAGTGTACAATGAATATCCGAATGATTGAAAATATCCATCAGCAAAGCTGCATCCTGTGTCTGCCTGTACAGATGATAGCCAAATGTCTTTCGCAATGTGTGCGTCCCTATGCCATCCAGACCAAACTGCCTTCCCGCTTCGCTTAAAATATTGTATGCCTGCTGCCTTGTGATCGGCGCGTTAGGCTTGTTTGGAGATTTAAAAAGAAATTCAAAATCCCGTTTGTTTTTAATATAATCATCAAGAATCGCCTTCAGTTCCCTGTTGATTGGAAACCTCTTTTCCTTCTGCGTTTTCTTTTCTCTCTGCGAGATAAACTCTTTTCCCTTTACATCCCGCACACGAAACAAAAGGATATCTGAGATACGCAGCCCGCTGTAGATCCCAAACATAAACATAACATAATTTCTTTGATTCCCTGTTTTTAGGTAATCCGCGATATCCAGCACAACTTTTATGTCGCGGATCGGCTCTACTGTATTCATTTTGTCCTCCGCAACAAAACAAAAAGCAATCCTTTAAGGACTGCTTTTTATATTACTATTTTTTACCTTTTCTTCTTATAAAAAATCAGAAACATTCCAATGCCTAATATTGCAATCAGTATAATAGCAAAAAGTGCAAGAAATAAAATAGGATTTGATTTTGTCCAATTGACAAGCCATTCACCAAGATTGTATTTATTTATGTAAAGACCTCCTAAACTAAATACTAATACTACAATCAAAATCAAATTGCAAAACCAAATTACAGAATATTTCTCCCTTATTCCTGCATCTTCATTATCTGTAAATTTAAATGGCAAGCGCGTTATCCTACTTACGCAAATTAAAAAGATAAACACTAAATTTAAAATGCATATCCCCCAAATGCATCCTAATGCTATCAATTTCAATACTGGCAAATCATCCATTTCCGAAAATAAATTATCTAAAGAACTTATTCCGCCAAATATTAAAAATGCAAGAGCCGTAAACATACCAACAAGTGTTAAAAGTTGAGAATTAGACTCTTTAATTAATTCATTTTTAAAAGGTTCAATGTTCATTTTAAACTTTTTTGCATACTCATCTTCACTATCCCGCAAAGAAGAATATTGTCTGGTAGCAAGATTAATATGATCGTATAATTTTATTGTTACTTTTATCATACTATCATCATTTTGGCTGTATGCAAAATCAATCAAATTCTCTATATTCACTTGTAATAATAACTGCTCGTCACATCCTTTTTTTGACCTTGCATGTTCCATAGCAGCAAATATAAAATCACTTATAGCAGAATATAATACTCTATGATATTTACAATTATAATCTTTTAAAAGCTCATATACTTCTTCTACTTCGTAATCATTACTATTTAATTTCTCACAAATATTGTGAAGATTCTTAATCATTTCTATGACAATTTCTTTTCGACTGCCATTAACATCTGATTTTTTATCTTTAAACTTTTCTTCTTTTGAGTCATCAGTAAAGTTGCCACCAATTATAACATCAGCACCCTTTTTATCTTCCTCGCTTTTATCAATTAAGATTAGATCTGGCTTTTGGCATTTCTTCCCACGTTTTTTACTCATATTCCCTCCTGTTAATCAGAAAAGAATTTTCTTATAGAATCATTGGTGATCTGTGTATTATATCCCTGCTCTTGTGCTTGAATCCATGGTGTCTGCCGATGAGTAAAATCTATCAATTCAGATACTGTATGGCGATTACAAAGTTCAACAATTTTATTTATTACTTGCCTATCATGAAAAGATATTCCAAAATTTCCATCTTTAAAAAGAACAATCGGATTGCTTCCATAAGCTTTATAGTGGTGATAAACGTCTGGAACAACTGGTCCTAACTCCCAAGCTTCAATTTTGTTGTAAAAACAAGGTTCTCCTTCTTCAACCAAAAACTGTGCCTGAACAAAATATAAAATTTTT
>CAMUAR010000045.1 GCA_947086895.1 uncultured Lachnospiraceae bacterium
CGAATAAAACAAAGCATAAATGTGAAATTACAGTAAGGCAGCTGCCCGTGCTGCCGGAGATGCCAAAAGAATGGTATACTATAGAAGATATCCTAGATAATTATACAAAAGAGAAATTGGGGATTGGACTTGTATTAAAAAAGGAATATCTTTACTTATATGAACAATGCAGTATGTTAAAAATTCCAGAAGAAGTTGATGGAGAGCATGTAGTTCGTATTCGATTGGAGGACGATTATAAAGCTTATGATAAATTTGACCTGGGGCTTAACAAGTTGGAATGGCTGAAATGCAGTCAGGAAATTGCTCGTGAATTTTTTGATGATCAGATTCGAATTCTTTGTCCAGATAACTTGAAATGGTTGAATTTTTGTACCAATGGAATGCCAATACCAGAAAGTGTATGTTTAATTTATTCAGAAACTGCATTACAATCGATACAAGATACCATACGCATTCCTGCAAGTGTAAAGTTAATTTCAAGAGATAACACTTATTATGATCATTGTGGAGTTTACCGCGGAGATAATGTTCAGTTTGCTGTGGATGGAAATAATACAAATTATTATAGTATATTTGGTATTTTATTTACTTATCCATACTATGAACTGGGACAGGAAGATCAAGATTGGGTTTTTGTGACGGATGGGGTAGGAATGGATGCAAATAAAAATATTTTATTGGCATATCCGGCAGAAAAGACAGGTTCGGTCTACCGTGTGCCAGATGGTATTGAGCGAATTGGAGATCGTGCATTTGATGATACAAAATATCTGAAAAAGATTATTTTGCCAGATTCTGTAACGGAGATTGGGGATTATGCTTTTTGCGATATCAAACATAAGATTGAGATTGTAATACCAGCCAGTGTAAAATTAAATCAATATCACAAATCATTTCATAATTACAATGATTTTTTAGATAGTGATGAAGAAGGATTTGTTTATATCACAATTATCACTCCAAAAGGTTCTGATGCAGAAGCTTATGCAATCGAGCATGGGATTGCGTACCGAAATGAGTAGAAAGCTTTTCTGTAAGTGAAAAAAGAAGTTTGCTTTACTTTAGGAGCCTAATGCCAGTGACGACTGGTTGGCTTACACCATATTGATTGTGGGTAATAAAATCTGCCTGTCTCAGAAGAACACTGGGGCAGGCAGATTTATAATTATTATAAGTTTTTTGAAATTAGTTTTTTAATAAAAATTTATAATAGCATACGGTTGCCCGGCAGCGTCTGCAAGTAAAATATAACAACAATGGTCAGCTTGCTTTTGACGGAGCAGTACAGGATAAATAAAATCGTTAAGAACAGCGGCTCTGCGGTATTCTGCGCGCATTCCATGAATGGAAAAACCTTCAGGAAGAAAGCTTTCTGCAATGCGGACATACTGCCCGTTATTGACATGGTTGTTTGTGTCAAGCAGCGCAGGAGAGACAGGTATTGGAGGAAAGTTTGCTGACTGTAACAGGGAAGCATCAGGAAGTGTGATTTTGCGCGGTGCATATTCCATCGGATAAGCAGGTTCCAGCGGATATGCCCGCGTGTCCTCCGGCGTGATGCGTGTGGGAAGCCCTGTGGAAGTATCAAGTAAAAACCAGATGGAATTTGCATAAGCGGACACTTTGCGCCCGTGTTCTTCATTGTAGAGAATAAAATTTCGATATCCATACAACCCGCGAAAATCGTAAGGCCAGGTGCCAATCGTAATAGGATCAAATAGCTGCGGCGGTTCTACAATTTCAATTTGCCAGGAAGATAAAAGCCACACCCGTTTTCTGGACTCCAGATAACTGATGCCGACTCCAAGATCTTCGGAATGAAAGTTGCTGCAGTCCTGAAAATAATCTAAAATAGAAGATAACGACAGAGTTCGTTCTTGATTTATTTCACTGTAACGGACGCGGCTCTGAAACGTATACATAAAAATCCTCCATACCCAGAACGTTTTCAAAATTGAATTCGGCTCTGTAGTTTTATTGAATTTGTGCTGCTCTGGCACAAGTTTTTCTATTGTTATTATATGTAAAATCATAAGAAAATCAAGTGAAAGAATCTTTTTTCTGTAATTTATATCACATTTTATTATACTGATTTACAGGTTTTTTAATTATACATCAGTTTACAAGTTTTTCAGAAATCAATTTGTGAATTTTCCGGTTTTGATTGACAATAGAAAAAGAAATTTGTAAAATACTCCTATATTATATAATTACCGTTTTTGCAATAAAGGGCGTGAAAAATCACGAAATATAAAAAATATTGCTGAGTAATTATACTGGATTGTTTATGATGCCAATTTAGGGTATGTCAGCAGAAAGGAGGGATATGAATCCAAAACTAAAGGCGAAAATACAGGAATCACTTTCTTCCGTTCTGCCGGTTACTGGTATTGTACTGCTGCTTGCCACTTTTTTTGTACCTCTTGAAGTGGGACCCGTTGTTTTGTTTTTGGTCGGTGCAGTGATGTTGATTGTCGGTATGGGAATGTTTCAGCTTGGCGCGGAGATGGCGATGAGCCCGCTTGGAGAGGGGATCGGAGTCCAGATTTCAAAGTCAAAAAAACTTGCGTTGATCGGCGGAGTCAGTATTTTGATGGGTGCTTTGATTACAATAGCAGAACCGGATTTGCAGGTTTTATCAAACCAAGTCCCGTCCATCCCAAATCGCACATTGATTTTAACAGTTGCTGTCGGAGTCGGTATTTTTTTGGCTTTGGCGGTTTTAAGAATTATTTTAAAAATTGAATTATCTTATCTGTTAATGGTGTTTTACGTGATTGTAATTGTGCTTTCTTTTTTTGTGCCAAAAGACTTTTTATCTGTTGCGTTTGATTCCGGCGGTGTGACGACAGGACCAATTACCGTACCGTTTATTATGGCTATGGGTGTCGGGCTTTCGTCCGTGCGTGCAGACAAAGATGCGTCGAGCGACAGTTTCGGTCTTGTTGCACTTTCCAGTATTGGACCTGTGTTAGCAGTTTTGGTTCTTGGCTGTTTTTATAATACAGGAGATGCGGCTTACCAGGCAGGACAGGTGGCAGCGGTTGTGACAACGCGCGATGTGGTTCGCGCGTTTGCGGTGGAAATTCCGCATTATGCAAAAGAAGTTTTTGTATCGATTATTCCGATTGCCGCGATGTTTTTTGTGTTTCAGATGATCAGCAAGCGCTATCAAAAGCGGCAGAAACAGCGTATTGCGGTTGGCTTTGGATATACTTATATCGGGCTTGTGCTTTTTTTATGCGGTGTTAATGTCGGCTTTGCGCCAGTCGGAACATTGCTTGGGCATGATTTGGCAGGTGCGCAGAAATGGCTGCTTGTTCCTGTTGGAATGTTGATTGGTTATTATATTGTCAAAGCGGAGCCTGCAATACAGATTTTAAACCGCCAAGTACAGTCGGTTACAAACGGCGTGGTATCCGCAACATCGATGAATCGAGCACTTTCGATTGGCGTTTCCGCCAGTGTTGGTCTTTCGATGCTTCGCCTGCTCACAGGACTTCCGATTCAATGGATCGTTGTTCCAGGATATTTTCTTGCGCTTGCTATGGCGCGGTTTGTGCCGAAAATATTTGTCGGTATTGCGTTTGACTCCGGCGGTGTGGCAAGCGGACCAATGACGTCAACATTTCTTTTGCCGCTGTGCATTGGCGCGTGTGAGATGCTGGGGGGAAATCTGATGACGGATGCGTTCGGTGTAATTGCGCTCGTCGCGCTTACTCCGCTGATTGCAATTCAGATTATGGGAGTCCGGTATCAGCTTAAGTTGGCGAAACTTAAGAAAAATACGAAGCCGGATAGCATGATTCCAGAGGATATTGATGATATTATTGAAATCGAGGAGGAATAGCTTATGGAATCAAATAAAAAAAACTTGTCGTTCCGCCTGCTTGTATTGATCACAAATCAAAAGCTGGCAGGAAAGGCAGTCAAGCTGTTCCGGGAGGGCGCGGTGCCGCTGCAATATAAGCTGCATGGTATGGGAACGGCGTCAAGCGATATGATGGATATTTTGGGACTTGGAAGTATCGATAAAGATGTTCTGGTCAGCCTGCTGCCGAAAGATTTTGCGGATAAAATGCTTTTAAAACTGCGCAGGGCGTTAAAAATTGGTACTCCGGGAAGCGGGATTGCATTTACAATGCCGCTTTCTGGTACGAATAATGTTTTGCTTCATATTCTTGGGCAGACCGATAAAAATGCTGCCAAAGATTCCGGGAGAAAGGATGGAACAGCGATGACAGAAACAAAATGCGCGATGATTGCCGTGGTGGTAAACCAAGGTTACAGCGAAGAGGTTATGAATGCTGCCAGAGCTGCCGGTGCAGGCGGTGGCACAGTGCTGCACAGCAGGCGAATCGGTGATGAGGAAGCACTGAGTTTTTGGGGAATCAGCGTGCAGGAGGAAAAAGAAATTATTCTGATTATTGCTGGCGCAGAGGATAAGTTAAGGATTATGAAGGCAATCAGCGAATCGTGCGGGATACGCAGCGAGGCAAAAGGGCTTGTATTGTCTATGCCAATCGATACAGTGATCGGTCTTGGAGACGGTGAATAATATCAAGCAGCAAAAATTTTTCGGTGGATACACAGATTCGCAAAGGAATTTAAATCCAGTGTTCTTTTCATTGGATTTTGATATGGACAGATGGTTTGCAGAATAGAATGGAGATTGACATGTGGAAAAAACCGGATAGGAATTCCGAGGGAATTGCCGAACTAAAAGGGGACAGAAAACTGATACAAAAGCGCAAAGCAAGGTGGAGGTTTAAATTGCTGAACGCCTGTTTTCTGACTTATACAAAGTTGATTCTGAAAACTTGTAAGTTTGAGATGATAAATAAGGAGCTGTTTCGGGACGGCATTATGTTTGCGTTCTGGCATGAGGATTGTTATTCGATGGAGCTTATTTTAAAAGAGCTTTCCAAAACATACAGTCATATTTGTGCTATTGTGACGGCGAATACAAGAGGCGATTATATTGAGGATACATTGCGCCACAATGGAGGAGAAGCACTGCGTATTCCAGATGGTATGGAGATGAAAACAGCGTTTAAAAAGATGCTTGAGGCGGTAAAACAGCCGGAGCTTACAATGGCAGTGGCGTTTGACGGACCTTCCGGTCCGTACCGTGAACCCAAAAAACTAGTGTTTATGCTGGCAAAGGAATCACAGAAAGAAGTTGTGTATTCTCATTTTACATACAAGCGCGTGTTTCGGCTGAAAAAACGCTGGGATAAATATGTAATTCCACTTCCGTTTTCACGGGTGACTGCACATTTTGAGAGCCTTGGAACGATTGATAAGAAACGTTTGGCTTCGTATGACGAGTGGAAGCAGGAAATCTTATTTTAACAGGCTGTTTTGATAGGGCTGTTGCAAAATACAACATTCTTAATACAGTGAAATTTGATTGAATCAAATGCTGTAGCTTATAATAGAATGTTGTTTTGCAACAGCCTTTGTTTGTAGACTTGACAAACCTTATACATCAAGTATTATTTTGATATTTTTATAAAGTGCATCAATCTGCTTGAAAAATCGCCCCATGTTTCTGGAGATTGTACACCTCCGTACATCAGAACGTCACCGGTGAATTGTTCTTTTGTCTCCTCATTTTCATATACCGCATTCGGGTCAAGTCCTTTTAAGCGCAGCGTGCGCGTTTTGAAATTGGCTCTGCGCAGCACTTCAACATAAGTGATAAGAATTTCTGAACCGTCTTTTGCCGCAACTTCCCAGCAGTCATACTGATGATTTTCAGAATAATTCGCAATGCGGTAATAGTCGCCGGTGCGTACCAGATCATTGTATTTATGGTACATAGCGACCTGGGATGGTATCATTCCGCGGTCTTCTGCCGGAATGCGGGTGACATCAAGCTCATAGCCGAATGTTCCGGCAAGAGCGACATGTCCGCGCGTGGAAAATGGTGTTCTGCGCCCTACGGTGTGGTTTGGACAATCACTGACATGTGCGCCCATGGAACACAGTGGATAAATTAAGGAAGTACCTTCCTGAATTGAGAGCCGCTCAATAGCATCGGTGTCATCGGAACACCAGATCTGAGGGCTGTAATAGAGCATTCCAGCATCAAAACGCGCGCCTCCGCCAGAGCAGTTTTCCAAAAGCAGGTGCGGGAAATCAGAGATTAAACGCTCCTGCAATTCGTATACGCCAAGCATATAGCGATGTGAAAGTTCCCCCTGATGTTCCGCGTCAAGTGCAAAGCTGCCAAGGTCGCACAGCGGACGGTTCATATCCCATTTTACATATTCAATATTGGCGGACGAAAGCACAGATTTTATCATATTATAAACGGTGTCCCGCACTTCTTTTCTGGATATATCAAGTACATACTGGTTGCGGCAGAGGGTAGCAGTCCGGTCTGGAATCTGAATCGCCCAGTCTGGATGGGCGCGGTACAAGTCGGAATCCGGCGAGACCATTTCCGGCTCAAACCAGATACCAAATTTCATGCCAAGTTTGTTTACCTCTTCTACAAGGTGTGAAAGACCGCCAGAAAGCTTTTCTTCATTCACCTGCCAATCGCCGAGGGAGGAATTGTCATCGCTGCGGCGTCCAAACCAGCCGTCGTCCATCACAAGCATTTCAATACCGAGAGAACTTGCTTCTTTTGCGATAGCAAGCAGTTTGTCCGTGTTGAAATCAAAGTAAGTTGCTTCCCAGTTGTTGATTAAAATTGGACGTTTTTTGTCTTTATATTCTCCGCGTATCAGATGATTGCGGTACAGGTCGTGGAATGTGCGGGTCATTTTGCCAAGCCCGGCATCCGAGTAAACCATAGCAACCTCTGGGCAGATAAATTCATCACCAGAGGCGAGTTTCCAACAGAAATTTTCCGGGTTGATACCCATAACAACGCGGGTGGTATCAAATTGACAGCCCTCCGCTTGGGCGAGAAAATTCCCGGAATAAACAAAGTTCATCGCGTATACTTCACCGAAATCCTGAGTTGCCGACGGTGTGGTAAGAGCGATAAACGGTTGATCTTGATGACTCGATTCGCCGCGCAGAGAGGATGCGCTGTGTTTTCCGTGTGAGAGCGGACGGCGGTCAATATGCCGCTCTCTTGCCCAGCTGCCGTGAAGTGTGATATAATCATAGTCCAGACCGTCAAGCTGCAAACATGCGGACAGAGCTTTTTCAAGGAAAATATCTTCCTTGGCAGTATTTTTAATACGCACGCTGCGCGTGATCGCGTCGTTATCTTCAAAAACGCTGTATACAAGCGTTACTTCAAGCTTTAAAACCGGATCGATACAGGTAAGTTCAAGGGTGGAACACTCATCTTCTTTGCCGAACGTGGCCGGCAGACCAGCAAGCGCAGGTTTTCCAGTATAAATTTTGTGGGATACATACACAAGAGAACATGCTTCATGCCCTCGTGAAGTTCGTACTTTCAGGCAGCTTTCGCGGAAATCGCCGACGCCGTGTGTGGAATATTCAAATGGGAATGCATCGCCGAATGCCGCGCGGTCGCGGTTGTTTTTACTCGGTACAAGCGGACCTTCGTTCAGGCGCATAAGATGGCGTACATGATGGTCGGAAAGTTTTTTGCCAAAATAGGCATGTCCGACAAACTGTTCTTCATCGACGAGAGCAATCACATAGCTGACGCCTTTTGAGTCCAGCTTAAATACTTTTTCCTCTTCAAAATATTTGATACCCATAAATAAAAATCCTCCGTAATCTCTGTTGTACAATCAGTTTTTGGCAATTTACTCTATGCTTAACAAAATTTTTACACAATCTTAACGAAACCGCAATACATAAAAATATGGAATTTTTATACAAAGCCTATGCAAAAAAACAGAAAAACGACTTGCGCATTGAGTATAAAAAATTATTTTCACAGCAGAAGAGCAAATTGTTGTGATTTTTTGTTGAAAGCTTGGAAATTACCGTGTTATAATTAAGATTGTTCCACGCTTAATATAACATAAAGTTTTGGGTGTGGCAAGGAAATATTTCCAAATGTTCACCTGGAAAAATGCTGGAAGAAGTTTTTTGTTTTACAATGAAAAATTTCGATAAAAACAAACTTTTTATACGAGAAAAATATATTACAGAAATGATTAAAAACGGATGTTTCATGCAATGTATGCCTAACGTTCTGCAATGTATGCCGACAGAAAAGAAAATAGTTGCAAAACTCAATTTGAAATAGTAGAATAACTTAGTGTGTACTTTGCGGCTGTGCGTCAGAAAAATAAAAGGCGCAAAGCATGATTCAAAACAGCAAAAATAATACAGGGAAGGAGCATTTCTTAATGGAGAATGAAAACAGGAAAATCAATAAGTGTATTATGCAAGGCTGGACGGGAATTTGTATGGTACTTTTTCTGGCCTATATGCTCGAAGTGGTGAAAGGAAACCGTACAAGTCTGTACTTTGCTATATTTTCCATACTTACAGTAGGTCCAGTTATTTTTTCATGGATTGCGTATAAAAGAAATCCAGAAAGTCGATGTATCAAATATCTTTGTGCAGGGTTTTATGGTTTGCTCTATGTGTTTGTTTTGATGACCGGTTCAACGCCGATGGTTTTTTGCTATTTTATTCCGATCGTTTGCCTTTTGATAATATGTAATGATCAGAAACTGCTTTATCTTGTAGGGATTGGAAATATCATTGCCAACATCGCCAGTATTGTTGTACAGATTGTTGTTGATAAGAGAACTCCGGCAGAATATATGACAGAATGGGAAATTCAGATAGCCGCGACCGTGCTGTGTTCTATTTTTTCTTGTATGGCAATCCGCGTTTCGACGGAGCTGAATCATGACAAAGTCCAGACTGTTGTAAAGGGAGAAAAACAGCGGAAAGAAGTTTTTGAGAAGGTGACCGAGGTTACTGGAGCAGTGGAGAAGGATACTTCCGAGATTCTTGAAAAGCTTATAGGACTGCGGGAAGCTTCGGAGAAAACTGCCGCCACGATTGATGGAATTGTGTCAGGTGCTACGCAATCTGCGGAGATGGTGGAACGACAGATGAGCGAAACATCAAATATTCAGGAGATTATTGACCATACCAACCAAGTTTCAGAAGATACTGTGAGAAATGTTGAGGAGACCGCCAGAAGAGTTCGTGCAGGCATTGATAATATGAAAAAGCTTTCAGACAGTGCAAAAGGTGTGGAAGAGAACAGCAGCTATGTGGTTGAGCAGATGTCGCAGCTTAGCATAACGACGGAGAAAGTGCAGGATATTATATTGATTATCAATGGAATTGCAAGTCAGACGAACTTGTTGGCACTGAACGCATCGATTGAAGCGGCGCGTGCGGGAACAGCGGGCGCGGGTTTTGCGGTTGTCGCGGACGAAATTAACGCGCTGGCAAATCAGACGAAAGAAGCCACTCAGAATATTGCTCAGATGGTTAATACATTGTGGGGAAAAGCGGCGGAAGCTTCTGCAGCTGTACATAAAATGGAAGAGTTAAACAAGCTTCAAAATAATATTATTTTTGAGACGGAAGAAACTTTTGGACAAATTCGCGACGGCGTGGAGGAAGTGAAGGAAAATACCGAGGAAGAAAGACGGCAGATGGAAAAACTTATGTCCGCCAATATGGAGATTGTTGAAAGTATTCATACAATATCCGCAGTGACCCAGGAGGTTACAGCAAATATAAGCCAAACCCAGGAAATCACTACGAATAATAATATGCTTGTCAATGACGTCTCTGTACTTGCACAGAAACTTGAGAACAAAGTTTCGGAATTAAAAAGTTATGTATAGGAGAATTCGGTTTTCTGCCAGAGGTTCAAAACTTCTTATTTGGAGTTTTGGGACTTTGAGCGGGAAGCCGTATTTTTTATTTTTTTTGCCGGTGCCGTTGAAGCGCGCTCGATAAACTTTGCACGAAGAAGCATTTTGCTGACTGTGACATTGTGTACAAGACCGTCCAGCAGAAGAAAAGCGCTTTTGCCGAGATCTGTGCGATCCTGCCGCACTGTGGTAAGCGGCGGTGTAAGCTGTGCGGCAAGAGGAAGATCATCAAAACCGATCACGCTGATATCTTCGGGAACGCACCTGTGGTGTTTTACGATTTCTGCGATCACGCCGGATGCGATTAAGTCGCTTGCGCACAAAATTGCAGTCGCACCGTTTTCCAGAAAAGTAGGAACGTGATATTTTGCACAGTCTGGTACATAGTAGCCATACTCAATCAGTTTGTCATCTGGTTTCAGCCCGCAGTCGGTCATACTCTGGATAAATGCCTGATAGCGCTCGTCGGAAACCATAGAATTTTTTGAGCCGTTTAAAAACGCAATTTTTCGGTGTCCCAGAGAATAAAGATGTTTTACAGCGAGCGAGATGCCTTCCATAGAATCTGTGCCAACATACCCGACATGCTGGTTCACCGGAATATAGTTGTCGAGAAGAACGGTGGGAACCGTGGTTTTATGCAGTTGTTTTACCCAGTCGTCATGCAGAGAAAAACCGAGAAGGAATGCGCCGCAGAATCCGTTTTTTAACATGTAAGTATCAAATTTTTCCGCAGTCTGCATATTGAGATCCGACGGGATAACTTCCACCTCCCAATGTCGGCGTGCGGCGGAAAGTTTGAATCCCATAATAATTTCATACCCGAACTGGTCTATATTTTCATAATCCATATTTTCAATTAGAATACATACTTTTCTGGTGGATTTCGCCCGGAGTTTTTTTGACGCATAGCCCATCTCGACCGCAGTGTCAAGCACAAGCTGCCGCATGTCGTCACTGATGTCGCTCGCGCCGTTCAATCCTTTGGAAACTGTGCTGACCGCGATGCCAAGCCGACTGGCGATGTCTTTTATTGTAGCCATTTTTTTATCAACCTCACAATTTATATTTTTATTCAAGAATGCCCTGTATCGCTGTTTTTGCCATGGAGAAAAATCTGTTTTGCGTCTCTGTAATCTGTTATTATAACGGTGATCTATACCATCGCATAGGCATTAGTATACACTTTTTGCTTAGTCAAAAGCTGTCTTACATCTTTTATATAAGTATAGTATAATCCGAAAATCAGCAATTTTCAATTGGCTTTCGAAAAAAATCGCAAACGAACGCGCAAATTACAAATATTGGAATGTCATTACCTGCTGGAAGCAAAAAATACCTGCCATATGGATATATTTTTGTGCATAATAGATAATAATAAGCTTTGCAGTAATGTGGTTGTTTTACTGTCATTGACAAAATTTGTTATTATTTCGACGATTTTCGCGCAAATAAGCAAAAAAAGCGATGAAACTATGGAAATATGACGATAAAATTGATCGTTTTCGATTAGAAAACTAGAACGAAATGTGATAATACACAAAAAAACAAGAAGAAATAAGCCGAAAGAAGATAAAATTAAACAAAAAACTTTAAAAAGCATATTGACAAATTGAGGGATAAGTGGTATTATTTATTCAAGCTTTCGAAACTTATCGAAAAAAATAGTACACAATTCAAAGTGTATGCGGGAATTTTTTGGCAGATAGTGCCAAGATAGACAGGAGGTATCCGAAATGGATGCATCGAGACATGGATTAGAGCGCGGCGCTGGCATTTTAATGCCGATCAGTGCTTTGCCAGGACCTTATGGGATTGGCACTCTTGGAAAAAGCGCTTATGACTTTGCTGATTTTGCAGCGGAAAGTGGGTTCCGTTATTGGCAGGTTCTTCCAGTTGGACCAACAAGCTTTGGGGACAGCCCGTACCAGTCGTTTTCTGCTTTTGCAGGTAATCCTTACTATATTGATCTCGATTATTTGATCGAGGAAGGACTGCTGAAAAAAGAAGAGGCTGATGAGAAGGAATTTGGGGCGGACGGAGAAGATATTGATTATGCCTCGATTTTCCATCATCGTTTTGAGGTGCTTAAGTTAGCTTATGGAAGAAGCAGTCACAAGGCGACAAAAGAGTATAAAGCCTATGTTAAGGAAAGCGAGTTCTGGCTTGAGGACTACAGCTTTTACATGGCGGTAAAATTCCACTTTGGGAACCATGCCTGGCAGGAGTGGGATGAGGATATTCGCCTGCGCACGCCGGAGTCCGTAGAACACTACAAAGGACTTTTGGCGCAGGAAATTGATTTTTGGAAGTTCTGTCAATTTAAGTTCCGCGAGCAGTGGAACCGGCTGAAAACTTATGTAAACGGGCTTGGATTAAAATTTATCGGTGATATTCCGCTTTATGTATCGATGGACAGCGCAGACGTCTGGGTGCATCGGGAGCTGTTTGAACTCGACGAAGATTGCGAGCCGATTCATATTGCAGGAGTGCCGCCGGATGCGTTCTCCGATGACGGGCAGCGCTGGGGCAATCCGCTGTATCGCTGGGACGTTATGGAAAAACAGGATTTTCTGTGGTGGCGCGAGAGGATGAAGGCGAATGCTTCCCTTTATGATATAATTCGGATCGATCATTTTATAGGGATTGTCAATTACTGGTCAATCGCAGCAGATTGTCCGACCGCGATCGATGGAGAGTGGAAAAAAGGTCCGGGCGAAAAGCTGATGAAAGCGGTGGCAGAATCCATCGGAAATGCCGGTATTATTGCAGAGGATCTGGGTGTGTTGACAAAGCCGGTAAAGGATTTAATTGCAAAACTTGGATACCCTGGAATGAAGATTATCGAATTTGGTCTTGACTGTAAGCCGGACAATGATTACCTGCCGCATAATTATGCGAGCAGCAATATTGTAGCGTACATTGGAACGCATGATAATGAAACGCTTGCGGGATTCCTGAAAAATTGTAGCGGGGAGCAGTTGGAAAAGATTTTGGACTATTTCGGAGCAAGTACATTAAAAGAACTGCCGGATAAAATTATACGCAGTTTGTTTGCATGTGTTGCGGATGTTGCGATTGTTCAGACACAGGATTTGCTTGGACTTGACAATGCTGCAAGAACGAATCTTCCATCCACAGTTGGCTTGAATTGGCGATGGAGGGCGACAAAAGAACAGCTTGCAGGAATTGATACCGAATATTATAGAAAACTTTGCTGGATGTACAATCGGCTTCCAGTTTTATAGCAGAAATTTAAATTAGGAAAAGGAAAAAGGTAAAAAGATGACAAAAGGTTTTAAACAAAATGTAGAAGAAGCATTGTGGCTTGATTATGGCAAAACCATTAAAGAAGCAGAAACCATCGAACTTTACAATGCGGTTTCCAAGGCGGCGATGGCGGTAGTCGGAAGAGATTTCGGTGAGAAGGCAAAAAAGGCGGAAGGCAAAAAAGCCTGCTATCTGTCAGCGGAATTCTTGATCGGGCGCATGGTTTACAACAACCTTTTAAGCCTTGGACTGTTCAATCAGTTTACCGAGCTGATGACAGAGAACGGAGTGGACTTCCGCATACTGGAGGAGATTGAGGACGCAGCGCTTGGCAACGGCGGTTTAGGGCGTCTTGCAGCTTGTTTTCTTGATTCCGGCGCGACAAATGGCATCACGTTAAACGGTTATGGGATTCGCTATAAATACGGTTTGTTTAAACAATATTTTGAAGATGGTTTTCAGAAGGAAATGCCGGATGACTGGACGAGAATGGGCGATCCATGGTCAGAGCGCAGGGAGGATGACGCGGTAGTTGTCGAGTTTAAAGGGCAGTCTGTAAGAGCAGTACCTTATGATTCTCCGGTGATCGGCTACGGCGGAAAGAAGATTAATTTGCTGCGGTTGTGGCAGGCGGAGCCGATGGAGAATTTTCATTTTGATTTGTTTAATGATCAAAAGTATGACAAGGCGGCGAAAGACAAGGTGGATGCGGATGCGATCTGCGCTGTGCTTTATCCGAATGATACGACGGACGCCGGCAAGAAGCTTCGTTTAAAACAGCAGTATTTCTTTTCCAGTGCGACATTGCAGGATATAGTGCGGACTTACAAGCAAAAATACGGCGATGATTTCAGCCATTTTTCGTCAGAGTACGCAGTCCAGTTAAATGATACGCACCCGACCGTCGCAATACCGGAGTTTATCCGTCTGATGATGGAAAAAGAGGGTATGACATTTGCCAAGGCGTTTAAGCTGGCAAGAGAAACATTTGCATATACAAACCATACGATTATGGCAGAAGCACTGGAAAAATGGGGTGTAAATCTGTTTAAGGCAGTGATTCCGAATGTGTATAAATATATTGTGATGCTGCAGAAGGCGCTGGTCAAAGAACTTGTTATGTTAAAGGTTGAGAAAGAAAACCAGCAGCAGTATTTTATTATCGACGGCGAGCGGATCCACATGGCGAGAATGGCGATTTTTGCAAGCCATTCGACAAACGGGGTAGCGCAGATTCACACGGAGATATTGAAGAACGATGCACTCAAGGAATGGTATGCATTGTACCCGGAAAGATTTAACAATAAGACAAATGGTATTACACAGAGACGCTGGCTTGCTCTTGCAAATATGGAACTTTCCGGGTTTATCACCGACAAGATCGGCAATGCCTGGATCACGAACCTCGACCATTTGAAAAAACTCGAAAAGTTTAAAGATGACGCCGCGGTGATTAAGCAGTTCGGCGATATTAAGAGGCTGAAGAAGCGTCAGTTGGCAGATTATATTATGGAGCATGAAGGGGTAAAACTTGACCCTGATTTTATATTCGATATTCAGGTGAAACGTCTGCACGAATATAAACGCCAGCTCCTGAATGCGTTTTCAATTCTGGATATATATTTTGGCTTAAAAGATGGCAGAATCAAGGAGTTCAATCCAACCGTATTTATTTTTGGCGCGAAGGCGGCTCCAGGCTATCAAAGAGCGAAGGGAATTATCAAATATATAAATGAAATTGCAAAGATGATTGAGTCCGACCCGGAGGTAAACAACAAATTAAAGGTTGTTTTTGTGCAGAACTATAATGTTTCTTATGCAGAAAAACTTACGCCGGCAGCAGATGTTTCCGAGCAGATTTCCACGGCAGGAACAGAGGCGAGCGGCACCGGAAATATGAAGTTTATGCTGAACGGTGCGGTTACCCTTGGAACCTACGACGGTGCAAATGTGGAGATTGTGGCAGAGGCCGGGGAGGAAAACAATTATATCTTTGGCGCCAGAGTTGAAGAAATTGAAAAGATTAGTAAGACATACGATCCAAAGAAGCTGTATGAGGAAAATCCGAGAATCAAGAGAGTTGTGGACACATTGGTGGATGGAACGCTTGACGACGGAGGAACCGGAATGTTTGAGGAACTCCATCATTCGCTGCTTGAGGGCGCAAGCTGGCATAAGGCGGATCATTACTATCTGCTTTATGATCTGCTGCCTTATATTGACGCGAAACTTGCTGTGAATGCGGATTATTCTGATGCATTCAGCTTCCGAAGAAAATGTTTTATTAATACGGCGAATGCCGGAAAATTCTCAAGCGACAGGACGATTCGGGACTACGCGGAGGAGGTATGGCATATTTAAAAGGTATGCCAGCGCTGTCATTAGGGACGGCGGCGCAGCAAGGAGGGATTTTCCCTCCAGGGAGGATTATGGATTTTATTGCCGTAAAACGCGGCGGAATGGAGGAAACCATGAAAAAAGGTAAAAAGGCATTAGCATTGCTGATGGCAACGACGATGACAATGGGTCTTGCTGCATGTGGCGACAAGAACAACGATGACAAGAACTCTGGAAATAATGACAATTCCAAGCCTACAACATCTGCTTCTGACGGTCAGAAGGAAAAGGTGGATTTAAAGCTTTGGGTTCCAGAAAACCAGATTCAGCCAGGCACCATTGACCAGATGATTCAGTCCTTTAAAGATCTTCATCCAGAATGGGATCTTAACATTAAGGTAGAAGGTCAGGGCGAGGATCAGTGTAAGGATGCGGTGCTTCGTGATGTGAGTGCAGCGGCGGACGTTTATTTCTTTGCGACAGACCAGCTGCAGGAACTTGTAAATGCAGGTGCAATTGCACGTCTGGGCGGCAGCGCGGAGAAACTCGTAAAAGAGACGATCGCAGAGTCTGTACAGGCAACCGTAAAAGCGGAAGATGGAAATATCTATGCGATTCCATTTACTCATAATACATTCTTTATGTATTATGACAAGTCAATCTTCAACGAGGATGATCTTACATCCATGGAGAAGATTATGGCAAAACAGACAGCGGACAATGTGTACAATTTCCACTTTGAGTCCGCAGGCGGCTGGAAACTGGGCTGCTGGTATTACGGCGCAGGCTGTACAATCTATGGTGAGAGCCAGAATGATTATGCAGCAGGTGCAAACTGGAACAACGCTACTGGTGTTGCTGTGACAAATTATCTGATCGACCTGATCAATAATCCAAAGTGCGCTTATGATACGGACATCAATCAATCCGAGCTTGCTGGAGATCACAGACTTGGCGCTTGGTTCGGCGGTTCCTGGGACTACAATTTGTTTAAGGAAGCACTGGGAGACGATTTGGGCATGGCAGTGATTCCTACCTTTAACCCAGATGGCAATGACTATCAGCTCAAAGGCTTCTACAGCGCGAAGGCGATCGGCGTAAATCCACAGTCCTCGAATCCTGCTGTTGCAGTGGCATTTGCAGAGTTCCTTGGCAATGAAGAAAACCAGATTAAGCGTTATAAGGAAACAGCACAGATTCCAACCAACTTAAATGCTGGCAATATTCCAGAAGTACAGGCAGATGCTCTTGCAAAAGTTATCGTTGCTGAGGCGAACAATGCTTCGATTATGCAGCCGACAAACGCAGAGTTCAGCTCCAGATACTGGACTTATGCAGGTGCTATCGCAACTGAGATCCGCAGCGGTGAGCTGAATAAGGATAATGTTCAGGCGAAACTGGATAGTTTCTGCAATGCGATGAAGGTGGAGTAATTAAGAATTGAACAGACCCTAAAAGATGCGAGAGAGCTGGCGGATGGGTCAGCTCTCTTTTATACGCAGATTTGTGTTGTAAACTGCGCAGGTTATGCAGCGAGTAAATGAGAAGAGCATTCTTCATGAGCATAGAAGAAGATTGTTTTCTTTACTCAACTATTAAAAAAAGAACGGCAAGGAGGCGACGTGATGTTTGGGAAAGGTAATAAGAAGCAGAAAGTAGACTGGTTTAAAAATGTCAGTTTCACAACTGCATTCAAACAGGGAAATTCCGTTACAAAGTGTTCAGCTGTCGTCTGGGGACTGGGAAACCTGATAAACAAACAGATCATTAAAGGCGCGATTATGTTGGCCTTTGAACTGGCTTTTATCGCTTTTATGGTTACCTTTGGATTTGGCGCGCTTGGTGATATGATAACGCTTGGCACCAATGTGCAGACAGAAGTATACAATGAAGCGAAAGGAATTTTTGAGTACACAAAAGGCGATGACTCAATGCTTTGTCTTTTGTACGGTGTAATTACACTATTTATTATTGCAGCGGCAGTTTTAATGCTTACTGTATCGGTAAAAAGTGCGTATACAGTGGAGGAGATCAAAAAACGCGGCGAGGCGATTCCTAGTTTTAAGGATGATCTCTTAAGTCTTAAAAATGAAAAGCTGCACAATCTTTTGTTATTCCCGCCGATTATCGGGATTGTCTGCTTTACGATTATCCCGCTTGTCTTTATGATTTTGATCGCATTTACCAACTACGACAGAAACCATCAAACGCCGGGAAATTTGTTTGACTGGGTAGGACTTGCGAATTTTAAAGAAATCTTCAGCCGCAGCGGAAAGCTGGCGAGCACCTTCTGGTTCTTGGCTGGACGCTGATCTGGGCGGTTATGGCGACCGTTTCAACTTATCTTCTTGGAATGATTTTAGCGCTTGTTATAAACAGGAAAGGGACAAAATTTAAAGCATTTTGGAGATTTACTTTTGTACTTTCTATTGCAGTTCCACAGTTTGTTTCCCTCCTTGTAATGCGCACCATCTTTAATACAAACGGTGCAGCGAACATACTGCTGCGTGAATTGGGAATTATCGGCACGCAGGATTCCGTTCCATTCTTTACCGATGCAACGTTAGCAAAAGTTATGATTATTTTAATCAATATATGGATCGGCGTTCCATATTCTATGCTGACCATGACAGGTATTTTGCAGAATATTCCTGAAGATTTGTATGAGGCTGCAAGAGTGGATGGAGCAAATACATTTGTTATGTTCTTTAAAATTACACTGCCGTACATGTTGTTTGTGACAACACCGAATTTAATTACGCAGTTTACGGGCAATATCAATAACTTTAACGTTATCTACCTGCTGTCAGGAGGCGGTCCAGATACAATGGACTACTATTATGCAGGAAAGACAGATCTTCTTGTAACTTGGCTGTATAAGCTCACAATTACAAATAAGGACTATAACCTCGGTGCGGTAATCGGTATTCTTGTCTTTGTAATTTTGGCGACATTATCGCTGCTGACTTACCGGCATACCGGGTCCTACAAGAATGAGGAGGCGTTCCAGTGATGAAAAAACAAGGATCAATGAGAACAAGGAAGCTTATTACAAATATTATTGTTCATGCTATCTTGGCATTCCTCGCGCTGATCTGGGTCCTTCCGATCTTCTTTGCGATACTTACCTCGCTGCGCGCGGAATCAGGTTCCGAGAAAAGTTATATCTGGCCGAAGGGATTTACACTGAATAATTATAAGAACGTGCTGTTCCAGGAAGGAAGCTTAAACTTTCCAAGATGGTTTTTAAACACGTTGATCGTAGCGATTTTTAGTTGTATTTTATCTGCATTTTTTGTGCTCTGCGTGTCTTATGTTATGTCCAGACTTCGTTTTAAGATGCGGAAAAAGTATTTGAATATCGCTCTGATTCTTGGAATGTTCCCAGGATTTATGTCGATGATCGCGGTTTATTATATTATCAAAGGTCTTGGTTTTTTGGAAGCTGGACCGATGAAGATGGTCGCGCTTGTCATTGTGTATTCCGGGGGCGCGGGGCTGGGTTTCTACATTGCAAAAGGCTTTTTTGACACGATACCAAAAACGATCGATGAGGCTGCTTACATTGACGGCGCAACAAAGTGGGATGTGTTCCGACGCATTACAATACCGCTTTCAAAACCGATTATGGTATATACGCTTTTAACTTCGTTTATGGGACCTTGGGTTGATTATATTTTTGCAAAGGTTATTTTGGGCAACGATCGAAATTACTACACAGTGGCGATCGGACTATGGACAATGCTTGAGAAAGAATTTAAAGAGTATTACTATACACAGTTCTTTGCAGGATGTATTATCATATCGATACCAATCGCAATTTTGTTCCTGTTTACGCAGAAGTTCTATGTAGAGAGCGTGGCCGGAGCGGTCAAAGGCTGATATTTTTTAAAACGAAATGCTTCCTTTTGTTTTCTGGTGAAGCGCAGAGGAGGGCTGTTATACGAAGGAATTTTGCTGCAAGATAAAAATATATTTGCTGGTCAGATAGACAACAGATATCTTGTATGCCTAGTACTTCGTGTGACAGTCCTTTTTCTTTTTGGCAGTTGACTGATTTGTTCTTATTCCAAAACTTAGAAAAACAGTAACGCGAGTTTATTTTTTTGGATAGGAAACAGAATTTTTTTATTTTATTGTTCAAATACACTTTAGAGCGCTATAAATTATTTGTTGTGCAAACGCTCTGGAATGGAGAATGTTTATGGAAAGAAAAAGAGGATACCACAGCGCGCAGCGCGGTTGTTGTGGTTTGAAAAGGATGCGTTTTGTAGCGCTTTTGCTTGTCTTGGTGCTTGCGGCAGGATGCGGCAAAAAATCGGACTGGCGTTCGCGCGAAGTCAATATGATTGATGATAATTACCGCACTTGGTACGAGATTTTTGTATACTCATTCTGCGACAGCGACGGGGATGGAATCGGGGATTTAAAAGGGGTAATTTCGAAGCTGGATTATATTGAGGAACTTGGGTTTAACGGAATCTGGCTGATGCCAATTATGCCTTCGACAACTTATCACAAGTATGATGTAAAAGATTATGAAGCGATTGACCCAGAGTATGGAACAATGGAAGATTTTGACACGCTTGTGGAGGAGTGCAGCAAAAGAGGAATCAAGCTGATTCTGGATCTTGTGCTGAACCATACTTCATCAAAACATCCATGGTTTGTCGCAGCATACGATTACTTAAAAGGACTTGGACCGGACGAAGAGCCGTCGGTCGAGGAATGCCCATACTATGAATATTATAATTTTGTAAAAGGCAATCCATCTTCGGATACATGGTATCGTGTCGGTACAACCGATTATTATTATGAAGGCGGATTTTGGAGCGAGATGCCGGACGTCAATTTTGGAAGCGAAGCGCTGCGCCGGGAATTTGAATCTATTATTGATTTCTGGATGGCAAAGGGCGTGGGAGGCTTCCGTCTCGATGCGGTAAAAGAATTTTACAGCGGCTACGCGACAAAAAATATTGAGGTGTTGAGCTGGGTAAATAATTATGTAAAGAGTGTCAATCCGTCTGCTTATATGGTCGGAGAGGCATGGGAGGGACTTGGAGTATATGCGCAGTATTATGCCAGCGGAATTGACAGTTTCTTTAATTTTGACTTTGGGGATTCCAACGGGCGCATTGTCAAGACGCTCACTTATACCGGAGAATCAAATAATGCGCAGGCTTATGCAAAAGCGCTTGTGAAAGTGCAGGATACAATACGCGGGTACCGCGAAGATGCGATTGACGCGCCGTTTCTGGTCAATCATGATATGGGACGCGCCGCGGGATGTCTGCGCTACGACGAGCGAAAAATTAAGATGTCGGCAGCTATGAATGTTTTGATGAGCGGAAGTGCCTTTGTCTATTACGGCGAGGAAATCGGTATGACAGGAAGCGGAAAGGATGAGAACAAGCGCGCTCCGATGTTCTGGACAACAGACAGCCGCGTAGGTGGTATGACAAAAGGACCTGCTGATATGGAACCGCAGGAAAACCGATTTGCGAGCGCGAACGATCAGATGGAAAACAAAGATTCCATTTATAATTTCTACAAGGACACGATTCTTTTGCGCAATCAGAATCCAGAGATTGCCAGAGGTACTGTAGCGCGTCTTGAGGCGGTTACTGATGGAGATATCGCAGCGATTTCAAAGGAGTACAATGGTCAAAAGATCTATTTGCTTTATAACTTATCTGAGACCGATGAGAAAAAGGTTGAACTTTCGAAGTCCGAGTATGGCTACAAAGAAATTGCAGGTTATTTGTCTGTGGATGGCGGTGAAGTAAAACTTTCGGGTGATACAATCACAATGCCTGCCTACAGTGTTGTTGTATTAAAATAAAATAGAGATAAGAATATTCCGGGATATTATACTGCGCTCCGCACAAGAAGTATTTTTATATTTTGTGCGGAGCGTGGTTTTTATGTGCAGACTCGTGCAGTGGAATTATGCCGCTGGCACGGGGCGCGGCGAGTAGGGAAGGTTTGTCTTCCCTACTCGATTTTTGAGAGTACAGCAGTGTCTTCATCCATTTTTAATTGTTTTAATAAGTACTTGTATCTTTGTTGAATCGCGTTTACCTCGTAGATGGAACAGTCGATCAGATCCGGGTCAACTACGTTTTCAAAATTTGAATATGCGGTGTCCAGCGCGACTTTCGTGCGCGCCAGTTCAGCAAGAAGCGCACTGTTTGCAGGCTCCCTTTTCGGGTGGAAGAACAACATAAAAATCTCTCCTTTCCAGTGGTCTTGTAGCAGACTAGCTTTTTTAAGATTTTGTTTATACAAAAATTCAGGTTTTTCTCTGATAATTATGGATACTTGCAGTAAGCTAAACTGTTACGTCACTTTTATGTTATTCAGAGTATGGGAAAAAATACCAATGTTATGCCGTGTGCAAAATTGTTTTGTAAAAATTAAGGACAACTTTTTGTGAAAATTGTCGATAGAAAATCTGGATGATAGCAAGTACAAGTTTCGGGACATTTCACATAGATTGGAGAAAAATTTCAGACATACTGCCAAAAATATCAGAATTTTGAAAGTTTATCTTGACTTATAACAGATTTTGGAATACGATGGCGCTACCGAACCGAGAAAGGAGTGATGCAATGGAACAGGTACTTGCCATTCTTGATGGCGAGGAAGTCTATGTAACAAGGCTGCTGAGTTTTTTTCAAACACAGGAACGCTTCGCTGGGATTACAGCGGCGGTGTTTACAAAAGAGGAAAGTTTTTGGGGATATGCAAAAAAGCATAAGGTTGGGATGCTGTTGTGCGAGGCGGGGCTGTATCAAAATATGGAACAAAAGCCAGATTGCCAGGTTGTACTTTTATCAGCGGGAGGGTGTGTCAGAGAAGAAGGTCCGCCAGTTATTTTTAAATTTCAGTCTGCCGGAGAAATTCTTGATGAACTGTTAAAGTATTATCAGGAACTACAGCCGAAAAAAGAAGGAAAGGCGATGGAAGCGGGATCGTGGATTTTAACTGTCTGCGCTGTGGAAGGGGGCAAAGCATCGGGGCTGTCCTACGCTCTTGCAAAAAAGAAATGTAAAAATCAAAAAATATTTTATTTATCTCTTGATCCATTTTTTATGCCTGCCATATCGGGAATTCAGGGAAATCCATTGACGGAGGCAATCTATTTTATCAAACAAAATTCCATTAAATTAAAAGAAAATTTATCGGAGATGATACAAAAATACGAGCGTGTGGACTGCCTTTTTGGGGTGTCGCATTGGGCTGATCTCTCAGAGTGCAGCGCTGCGGAACTTGCGGGGCTTATACAATATATTGCAGAGCTTTCAAAGTATGACGGCATTATTATCGATGCAGGAGGTTTTACGGATGCATCTGCCGGAGCGATGGAACTTTCAAATTATATAGTATTTATAAGCTCAGAAGAAGGAAAGTTTTCCAGCCAGGAACATGAGTTTATAAAACAGGCAAAGACAAGGCAGCCAGATTTGGAAATGAAGTTATGGAAGATGCCGCGATGCGGCGAGGATGCGATGGTGGAGGAGTTATGCCATAGACTGCCCTAAGGAGGATATATTGCAAAAAGAAGAGAATGATGTTGAAGAGGACAAACAGCTGCAAGCGGCAGAAAAACAATTAAAAAACAAAAGGGAACTTTTGGAGTATGTAATGCATACGGTTGATTTGTCGCGCGACTTGTCGGACGAGGAACTTCTCAGTTTGATCGATGCTGGTATTTGTGAACAGCTTGGAAAAAGTTATATCAGCATCCGTGAAAAGCTGCGGCTTCGGACAGAAATTTTTAATTCCATACGCAGACTTGATATTCTCCAGGAGCTTGTAGAAGATGCCAGTATATCGGAGATTATGGTAAATGGAGAAAAACATATATTTATTGAACAGAATGGACGTATTCGAAAGTGGGAGCGAAGTTTTGATTCAAAACAAAAGCTTGAGGAAGTAGTACAGCAGATTGTAGCGGGTTCAAACCGGATGATCAACGAATCTTCCCCTATTGTCGATGCCAGATTGCCGGATGGCTCCAGAGTTAATATTGTCCTTCCGCCGGTTGCGTTGGAAGGACCGATTGTCACAATACGAAAGTTTCCTGAGGAAGCGCTGACGATGCAAAAGCTTGTAAGTCTTGGCGCATTGACCGAGGAAGCCGCAGATTTTTTAAAAAAGCTTGTTGCTGCCGGATACAATATTTTTATTTCTGGAGGCACTGGTTCTGGAAAAACAACATTTTTAAATGCATTGTCCAACGATATTCCAAAAGATGAGAGGATTATCACAATTGAAGATTCCGCAGAATTGCAGATACGCAGTATTCCGAATCTGGTGCGACTTGAAGTGCGCAATGCGAATGTTGAGGGAAAAAATGAAGTGTCTATTCGGGATTTAATTAAATCTTCTCTGCGCATGCGTCCTGATGGACGCATTATAAAAAAGCGAAGATTTAAAGTCTAATAAAAAGAGTCTCGCCATCCCATGTAAGTTCTTGGATGACGCTTTTTACAATTTCATTTCGTTCGTCCGCTGTAAAACAAGACAGGTTGCGAATTAAATTTCTAATATCAATGGCTTTTTGTTCAATGCTTTGCTGGTTATTAGTTGATCTGCGCTGTTGTACTCTCTGTAATTCTTTTTCTCTTCGTAAGACTTCTATATTGGCATCCAAATTTTCAATTTGTGCTATAATATGTTTTGCTGCTGTAGAATTTTCTACATCAGCAAGAAGGGTCGTCAAACGATTAATTTTTGTTTTATATGATGTAATTTCTGAATCAAAGTTTCGCCATTCTGATTTTTGTTCGCAGTTTGGTTCTGCTGCATATTGTGTAATAGAGGATGGATTCATTGTAATTTCTTTGAATATATCCAATATTTTTTTGTCTAACTTTTGACAACTCACAGAACTCATATCGCAAGTTTCTTTTCCTTTTCGAAGCCGTGTTATACAATAATAAGAAGAATAAACACTATTTTTTTCCTTTTTTCGCGCAACTTGCATCCGACATTTACATTTGGCACAATAAAGTTTTCCTTTTAGGAGTGGCACATCATATTTTTTCTTTTTATCAAATATATTTTGTTGAAATCGGTTTTGAACAGCGAGCCATTTTTTGGCAGAGATAAATGGCTCATGCAAACCAATACATACAATCCATTCTGATTTTGGTTGTACAGTATGTCGTTTGTATTTTTCAGTACTTCTTCCGTAGATCATAACGCCATGTTTGCCATCCCATTTTTCCCGTGGAGAATCTATATCCATTTTACAGCCGAGATCAGAATAGTAATCATATACTTCGGCAGTGGCTTCCACACAATATGGCATGGTTAATATTTTGTGGAGTTGGGTTGTGGAAAAAAATGCTCCGTTTAGTGTTTTGATCCCCTGATGCCGAAATGCCGTTTCCATACCTTGAAGAGAATAGTTATTTTGAAGGAATGTGTCAAAAATCCATTTGACCCAATTCATAGTTTCTGGATCAGGGACTATAGTAACATGTTTTTTACCACCAATTTCGATTGGTTTTCGTATGTAGCCGACTGGAGGATTGCCGCCGGTCCAGAGTCCCTTTTTTGCAAGTCCGATCATATTGTCAGTAATTCTTGTAGCAATAGTTTCCCGTTCCATTTGTGCAAATACCATAGTAGTATACATCATAGCTTTTCCAATGGGAGTAGCGGTATCAATATTTTCTTTAAGTGAAACAAACATGATATGATGTTCTTCCAGTGCAGCATAGATATTGGAAAAATCTTTAACATCTCTTGACAAACGATCGAGTTGGTAAACTACAAGAGCATCCAATAGACCATCTGATATATCCGTCAGTAATGCTTTAAGCTGCGGGCGGTTTGTGTTGGCGCCTGTTAATCCGTCATCTGTATATTCGGTTATGCTTTCTACTTGACCCTTAAATTTTAAAACAATGTATTCTCTGCACATTTTGAGCTGATTGCTAATAGAATCGGATTTGTCTGAATAAACAGATTTTCGTCCATAAATTGCAAAATGCATGTAGACCGCCTTTCTTTATTTATTATAGAATAGTATTATTAACCGATTTCATTTTCTACGATATTATCTTGCTCATTCAAAATAGATTATCCAACATTTTTTCTTGTAGTTCCGTTTCAGCAAGATTAACAATAACTTTTTTCGCGAAGTTGATAATTATATCTCGCTGTTCTTTTTCTAATTCTAAGAAATTTTTAATTAGTACATAGGTAGTAGTTGATAAATCATATTTTTTTATCAGAGCTTCCAGTTCATTATTTGGAGTTAGATTAAACATTTCTCCTTCGCCAGTTTCGAGCCACTTTCTGTTGACGTTAAATTCTTTACATATCGAATAAATAACGGATGGAGACGGGTTACGATTGTTTCGTTCGTATCGTGTAATTGTGTTTTGCATTGAGCCAATTCGATTAGCAAATTGTGTTTGTGTTAGGCAAAGTTCTCTTCTTACCTTTCTTATTCGTTCGCCTATATTCATGATATTTACCTTTCATTCTGAGAATCTGCCGCCAACTTTGTTGTTCGAGGGCTGGCGTTTTTAATTTCATGTATTTGCGCCCAGGTTTTCTGCCTAAATAA
The DNA here is from genome assembly GCA_947086895.1 of uncultured Lachnospiraceae bacterium. Taxonomy (GTDB): domain Bacteria; phylum Bacillota; class Clostridia; order Lachnospirales; family Lachnospiraceae; genus RGIG4057. Next base: position 25,993 of record CAMUAR010000045.1, read on the forward strand.
GGAGAAACAATACTTTCATTTTCCGACTGAATACAAATTCATACGATACCCTAAAGGTAATTGCAACATTCCAATGGAAAATGTTTTTGCTATTTATTACAACAAGGGAACCGTTACATACTATAATTTAGATTTCAGCGGTTCAACAAAGATTTATATATTTATGCCGATTCTTCAGCGGTAACAGGAGCAGAAGCAGTTAGGCGTTCTTTGAAGTGCTGAACCAGCATTGCTCGTGTACCAGGTTCAAGTTCAAAGTATGCTTTCATTATGTCAAGTTCCAATTCAGTTCCGCCGTGCTGTCGTACAAAGTCATCAAGGCTGAAAGTCGGCTCCTGTGTGTACATGGGTTCTGTACCGTTCCGTAGCCAGTCTTCATTGATATTGTACACAAGGCAAATTGCTTTAATTGTTTTTTCAGTAACAGTTGCATTGATTTGTTCTATGTAGCTTATACCACGTTGCTTCATGCCGATTGCTTCCGCAAAATCTGTCTGGTTGAGCTTCAAAATATCTTTTCTTAAATAACAGATACGTTCATTGATTGTCACATTTATTCATCCCACTTTCTTCAATGCATAATTCAAGAATAGCAGTTATGTCTAAAAAAGTCAAGAAAAACTAAACAGCTACTTCCTTTTCGGAATTGTATATCTAGTGAATAAAAGCCTATAAATATGCAGAAGGAAAGGATAGACTCCCTTAATTCTTACTCTCTGTTAAATATTTAATGAAAGATGATACAGCAGTTACCTGTTCATCGTTCGAAGAATCAATAGATTCTAAAACTTGCTTTTTAGCTAAAGATATACCTTGGTTAGAAAATATTTCACCTTGACCATTTTCTAACCAATCTTTGTTTACATTAAAGACATTTTCAATAAGCAATAGTATACAATCGGGCGGATTAACCTTCGACAATCGGATTATTCTTTATTTTTAGGTGAATTTGATTTCATGAATTTATATTTAACGATGTTATTGGTTATTTTTTGGAAAATTTAAAATAAATTCGCAATCAAAAACATCAATAATAAGAATTCCAGAGTTATTGCAAATTTTTATCAATGTTGACAATCGAATATCAGAAATTTTCCTGTTTATAATGTAATATATTTCACTTACAGAAATGCCGCATATATCTGCAAAATAGGCATAACTACAATCACGTTTTCCAATTTCTTTTAGAATTAAATCTGCTAGTCTATTCATAATCTCGTCCATATTGCACCTCGATATAATCTAAAAAAAACTACATAATTTTGTAACACATCTTTCTAAAAACTGTTATAATTAGCATTGCAGCAAAGAAAATAATTTCCTTTTTTTACATACTAAAGAATATTTTACCATTTATTTGAAAAAATAACAATAAATGTCGAAAAAAATCATAATTTGACGAAGAAAGGGAACAAAATGAACGAGAAAAAACCGAATGAAAACGAGAAAGAAATTTACCGGAAGAGGATTGTAGAGATGGTAGGGAAAATTGAAGATCAGTCAATATTAAAACGCATTTATCAATTAGCGGAATATCTTTACATTCGCAAAAAAAGGAAGGAGTAGGCATAAGCCTACTCCTTTTTTTCTGCAATACTCTTTATTAGTTTTTCAAGCATTTTCCATTCAGCATCATCAAGTTTCGCAAATTCCCTAAACAAATTTTTCGCAAATTCATTTTCCCCAGTCATTATATCGTCTATCTGGGTCATGGAATCAGAATCCAACGGTTCTTGTATGGGTTCAACTCCCTCTGTAAGCCAAGTATAACTTACGTTAAATTCTCTGCAAATAGCTTTTATGGTTTGTTCGGTGGGGTTGTTCTTCCCGCTCTCTATATCGCTGACTGAATTTGGCTTTAGACCAATTTGAGAACCAAAGTCTTTTTGTGTCTTATTTAAAAACTCCTTTCTCAAAAATTTTATACGTTCTCCAATAGAATCCATGAGAAACCCTCCTTTCTGAAAATATTATATCGTTCAACGATATAAAAGTCAATAAAAACTATTGACTAATTTCGTGTAACGATATATAATGTTCGTATAACGAAAAATGAGGTTTCGTATGAGTGAAGAAAAATTAAAAATTATTAGACATTCTGCGGATGCGTACAAGAGACTTCCAAAAGATAAACAGATGTTTATTTTAGGATTTATGCAGGGGGTCTTATCTGAACAGCAGGGTAAATCAAAGAAGAGGGAATCAAGGAAGGTGTTAAAAGAATGAAAAGAGAAGAGGTTTATTTTACTCCCTTTTCGGAATTGTGTACCCAGTGAATAAGAGCCTATAAATATGCAGAAAGAAAGGATAGCCTCCCTTAATTCTTACTCTCTGTTAAATATTTAATGAAAGATGAAACAGCATTCACTTGTTCATCACTCAAAGAATCTATAG
>CAMUAR010000046.1 GCA_947086895.1 uncultured Lachnospiraceae bacterium
TCCGCCGCTCTCTTTCGCAAAAGAACGAATTCAAAAACTTTCACAGATTGGTATGATCTGGGAGAATATTGATTTATGGAATCAAAAATTTGAATTGGCAAAGAAATATTATTGTGAGCATGGAAATTTAAAGATGCCAAGAGATTATATTGTAGATGGAATATGGCTGTCACGCTGGCTGCGGGAACAAAAAACAAAATTGGCTGCACAAGAAAAGGAGATACAAAAATTCGATAAAGAAAGGCAGTTTGATACAAAAAAACAGCTGACAAAAGAGCAAAGAGAAAAACTATATTCTATTGGCATACAGCCTGGAATATCGCAATCGGAACTTTCCTGGAAGCAGCAATATAAGGAAGCAGAAGAATTTTATCAGGAACATGGGCATCTATCCATTCCAAAGCGCTATATTGGAAAAACAGGAAAACATCTTGGTGTATGGATTGCCAGACAAAGAGCAAACCGAAAAGGCGGAATATTGACAAAAGAACAAATTATATTGCTGGATGGGATTTGTATGGTTTGGGAATTTGGCGATTCATGGGAGACAGGATATCAGTATGCAAAAGAATATTATGAAAAATTTCATAATCTGGCTGTTCCAAATACTTATATAAATGCAGATGGCTACCATCTTGGAAAGTGGATTTCCAATCAAAGATCTGCTTATCATAAAAATAAAATAAATCTCACACAGAAACAAATAAAAAGGCTGGAAGAAATTGAGATGATTTGGAATGCGAAATCTGGAAGAAAAGCGCTTGTGAGAGATAAAGATAGAGCAATATAAAAAGCAGAGAGAACCTTTAAATTGCAAAAACAGACTGTTATGCACAGCAAAATCAAAAAGAAATTAAAACAAGATAATATAAAAATAATGGGGCAATAAAATATGTTGGACATACAACCATTTGAAACAAAGCTATGGCTGGCGTCTCCGACTATGCACGGGGATGAGCAGCATTATGTAAATAATGCATTTGATACCAATTGGGTTTCAACGGTTGGCGAAAATCTGGAACAGTTGGAACAGGCAGTTTGTAAGCAAACAGGTTGCCGTTACGCAGTAGCGTTATCTTCTGGAACAGCAGCATTACATCTGGCAGTAAAACTGGCGGGAGTGAAACCAAAAGATCCGGTATTTTGCACAGATTTAACCTTTGCAGCAACCGTAAATCCTGTGGTTTATGAAAAGGGCGAACCAATTTTTATTGATTCGGAATATGACACTTGGAATATGGATCCATTCGCATTGGAACATGCATTTTCATTATACCCGCATACCAAAGTTGTGATTGTGGCAAACCTGTATGGAACGCCGGCAAAACTGGATCAAATTCAGGAAATCTGTAAGAAACATCAAGCAATTTTAATTGAAGATGCAGCGGAATCATTTGGCGCAAGATATCAGGGAAGACAGACTGGAACTTTTGGCAAATATAATGCGATTTCCTTTAATGGAAATAAAATTATTACTTGCAGCAGCGGCGGAATGCTGCTTACATACGAGAAAGAAGCAGCAGAGCGGGCAAGAAAATGGTCCACGCAAAGCAGGGAAGCAGCGCCTTGGTACCAGCATGAAGAAACAGGCTACAATTACCGGATGAGCAATATTGTGGCGGGGATTGGGCGAGGGCAAATACAACATTTGGAAGAGCATATAAAGCGAAAAAGAGAAATTTACTTTTCTTACAAAGAAGGGCTTTCTGGGCTTCCTGTCACAATGAACCCTTACATGGAAGAAATGGAACCAAATTTTTGGCTGTCATGTCTGTTGATTCACCAGAATGCTATGTGCAGACAAGTGCGCAGCGACACGGAGGCACTCTATGTAAAAGAGCCAGGGAAAAGCTGTCCGACAGAGATTTTAGAAACCCTGGCAAATTATAATGCGGAAGGACGTCCAATCTGGAAACCAATGCATTTGCAGCCTACTTACCATAAAAATGCATTTATAACAGCAGCAAATTTGAAAAAATCAAAAGTAGAGGAAGTAACACAAGAAGAGATTTTAGAAAAAACAGCCGCAACATGGTCAAAAAAAAGTGGTGAAAGCGTACCAAATAAAACAAAAAGAAGAGAATTTCAAAATTCAGCGCCAGATGTTGGAGCGGATATTTTTTCAAGAGGGTTGTGTCTGCCAAGCGATATTAAAATGACAAGGGAACAGCAGAATAAGGTGATACAAATTGTTAGAAGCTGCTTTGAAGGATAAAAAGGAGTCGGAAAACTAAAATGAATCGGAAACCAAAAACGAAAGCAAATCAAAACAGAAAGAAGCAGCATTCATATAACATCTATGAGAAGTATATAAAACGATCATTAGATTTTATTTGTGCGCTGATTGCAATTTTGTTTTTAAGTCCAGTGATGCTTATAGTTGCGATATTGGTTCGAATAAAACTTGGCTCTCCAATAATTTTTACACAGGAACGACCAGGGCGAAATGAAAAGATTTTTAAAATGTATAAATTTCGAAGTATGTCAGATGCAAGAGATAAAAATGGAAACTTACTTCCAGATGAAAAACGCTTAGGGAACTTTGGAAAATCTCTAAGAGCAACAAGTCTTGATGAATTGCCTGAATTATTCAATATACTCAAAGGGGAGATGAGTATTGTAGGACCAAGACCGCTGCTGGTGGAAGATATGGTATTTATGACGGCGAAACAAAGAAGACGTTACAAAGTACGGCAAGGCTTGACAGGTTTAGCACAAGTAATGGGAAGAAATAACATCACTTGGGAACAAAAAATTTTATATGACCTTGCATACATTGATAAAATATCGCTGATGGGGGATATAAAAATAATTTTAAAAACGGTTAAAAAGGTAGTAGGACGTTCTGATATTGTACGTGAAGGTACAATAAGTGATGTTGATTTCGGTGATTACTTATTACAAAAAAATATAATTTCAAAAGAGATTTATTTAAAAAAACAAAAAATAGCAAAGAAATTGATAAAAACATATTATGCTAATAATTATAAATAGATTTGATTTTAGTATTCGTTTTTTAAGATTGCAAAATATAGGAAGTTTAAGGAGATTTTAAGATGCAATTCGAACCATTTACTGTAATAATGTCAGTTTATGAAAAAGAAAATGCGTCATTTTTTGACCGTTCATTAGAAAGTATAACTTTATTGCAATCCGTTATGCCAGATGAAATTATCCTTGTTGTAGATGGTCCTGTAAATAAAGATTTAGAAAAAATAATTGATAAATATTGTAAAAAATATAATTTTTTTAAGGTTATTCGTTTAGCCGAAAATAAAGGATTAGGCAATGCATTGAAAATCGCAGTATTAAGGGCAAAGAATAATTTAATTGCGCGAATGGACAGTGACGATTTGGCAGAAAAGACACGATTTGAACAACAGCTTCAATTTTTTAAGGTTCATTTAGATGTGGATATTGTTGGAGGGGATATTACTGAGTTTATTGGAGAAGAAAAGAATATTATTACTAGGAGAGAAGTCCCTTGTACAAATAGAGAAATAAAGCAATATATGAAAAAACGATGTGCATTTAATCATGTAACTGTTATGTTTAAAAGAGATGCTGTACTTAAAGCAGGTAATTATAGGGACTGGTATTGGAATGAAGATTATTTTTTATGGATAAGAATGCAGTTAAAAAATGCAGTTTTTGCAAATTTAGGAGTTGTACTGGTGAATGTTAGAGCCGGGAAAGAAATGTATCGGCGAAGAGGAGGAATAGAATATTTTCGCAGTGAAGCGGGTATTCAGAAATATATGTTACAACATGGGATGATAAGTAAATACAGATATATAATAAACATATGGATTCGATTGATGTTGCAAGTTTTGATGCCAGATTCTTTTCGAGAAATTATTTTTAAAACAATAGCAAGGAAAAAATTTAATTCATAAAAGTTGCATTAACTTTATGTATTGGAAAAGTTAAAATAAATTTATATTTAAAATATTATAAACAGTGAAGATTATAAATTTTAAGTTTATGTCGTTTAAGATTATATATTTCTGAATAGGAGTTAGTAAAAACATTTTTATGTTTGTGTGTTTGAAAGGTACAAGCTAATATAAAATTGTTTGTATGCAAAATAGCACAGAAATGGAAATAAGTATGAAAATAGAATTTAGTATTATAATTGCATGTTATAATTCAGAAAAAACGATTGTTTCGTGTTTGGATTCCATAGAAGATCAAGGAGTAGAAATAATTATTATAAATGATTGTTCTTCAGATAATACTGATATAGTATTAAAAGAATATATGCTAAAGTATCCGAAAAAAAATATTTTTCTACATAACAATAAATGTAATATAGGGGCGGGGTTATCCAGAAATATTGGGATTGAACTGGCAACAAAAGAGTATATTTTATTTTTAGATTCCGATGATCAATTAAATACAAAATGTATATCTTCATTAAGAAAAATACTAAAACAATTTAAAAGTGATTGTGTTATATATGATGCGCTATATTTAAATAAAGATCAGAAAAATAAAGTCAGTATGTTGTTTTCTAAGAAAATTAAAGAGGGAAAAATATCAACGAAAGAAGCGCTGGTATATACAAAGGGCTGCACTTGGGGAAAAGTGTATAAACGATCATTAATAACTGAAAATAAGGTTAAGTTTGCCGAGCTTACAAGAAATGAAGATTTGGTATTTTCAAAATTGGCGTTATCTTTTATGAAAACGATTCAATATATAAAGAAACCACTATATATCTATAAAAATAATGAGTGTTCCCTTATGAATAATAAAAAGTTATTAGATATCAATAACGCTTATAGAGCGTTTGACTTAATAGCTAAGGGATTAAAAGGAAGAAATTATGATGCAGAACTTAATAGTATATATTTTATGGAAATTGTATATGCAACAACAATGACAACAATAAAAAAAGGAAACAGTATAAAAGAGTGTTATTTGCATTATATTAGTAAGTGCCAAAAATATCAATTGCCTGATAAATATTATCAGAAATATATATTAAAATATAAAATATTAAATTTAATGTTTCAATATAAAATGTATCATATTTTACAATTTATTGTTAATGGAAGGGGATAAGTAATTGTTGTTAAAAGAAAAGCGTGTTCGTTTTTGGCTTACACTTTATATTTTTATAGCAGTTTTTCAGCCGCCAGTACTTCCAGTTTCAACGATTTATATATTTGGTATATTAACAATAGGGTTAATTTTGTGGAAAGGAAATGGAAGGATAAATACTTATATTTTAAAGGCATGTAATTTAAAAGTATTTATGCAGGTAATTGGATTGATGGCAATTTATTTAATAATAATTTCATCAATCAATGGGCTTTATAATCCAGCTGACTTATTTATCAACCGATTACGCTGTGTCAATCAATTAGTAGTTTTAACATTAATTCAGTTAGCCAGCATTTATTTTATTGCTTTAATATCAATAAAATATAATCTTGAATTAAAAGATATTATCAATATTCTTATAAAAGTTGGTATTGTTCAAGGAGTGTGCGCTATATTAGCTTATGTTATTCCACAAGTCAGAATATTATTTTTAAGATATGCCAGTGATATGTACTTTGAGAGCTATATGTGGGAGAGAAGAGGATATGGTTTTAGTTCAATGTTAATTGATGTTTTTGGATATGGAATGGGGCTGCTTGCAGGATATGCTTTATTATGTGATAAATATATAATGCGTTTTTCAAGAAGATTATTAGGAATCATGCTGATGCTTTTTTCTATAATGTTTAATGCCAGAACTGGGCTGATTGTATTTTTAATTGCAGTTGCACTGAAATTCTTGAAAAAAAATAATAAAGCAATTGTTGTATGTAGAGCTGTTTTACTGATAGTTTTATCAATTGGAATGTATTTTTGGGTAGTACCTGTGCTAATACAAAAAGGAATAAGCAGCAGTAATATAACAATTCGATGGATAGCTTCCGCATTTTCTCAAATATATAATGCAATAGGATCCTCCTTAGGAGAAAAAGACATTTCATTTTCTTTTATTAGCGATAAAGTAGCTTTATCAGATAATGTTTTTGAATTTGTGTTTGGAAGTGGGCATTCGGTTTATGGAACAAGCAGTATTCTTGGTTTTGCAACAGATATTGGTTATACAAATCTATTTTGGATATATGGAGGTTTAGGAACGTGCATTATATTATTTGTATTTGTTAAATTATTTTTTTCCACTTATAAATATAGCGAAAGTGTTGATATAAAATATATGGCAATATTGAATGCAACTGCTTATTTTTTGGTACTTTTTAAAGGCAATTTATTAGGATACAACCCAGGAACTTATATAACTTATTATTTTACTTTTTTAATTCCTCTATTTTATCATATAAAAAATAGAAATGGGCAAAGCAAAGATATTATAAAAATAATTCACGATGTATAATAATATATTTCAATCACTTTTACTATATATCGTTGTAGTTTAATAAAATTGAAGCCTTGTTCATTTCTTAAAAGAAGTAAAGGGAGTAAAATATGTTATTAAAAAAAGTTAGTGTATTGATGAGCATATATAATGAATCGCTGGAAGAAATAAAAATGGCAATAGATTCAATATTGTTGCAGACATATCAGAAATTTGAAATTATTCTTATTTCAGATAATATAAATATATCATCTGAAATTAAGGAGTATTTAAAATGTCTGGAGAAAAATCCTAAAATAAAAGTTATTTATAATAAAAAAAATATAGGATTAGCACAATCAATGAATAAGGCATTTTCTTTTTCTACCGGGGAATATATTGCTCGTATGGATGCCGATGATTTTTCAATGAAAGAACGGTTGGAACAGGAAGTTAATATTTTGGAAAATAAGAAAGAAATTGGATTGGTATGTTCAGATTATACATACATGGATGAAAATTCAAAGAATATGAACAAGCAATGTTCTAATGTTAATAATAAAGATATTATAATAAAACTTCCATATCTTAATGTAATTCATCATCCTACTGTTATGATGAGGCGTAAAGTATTTGAAAAGAGTGGAGGATATCGAAATTTTCCATGCGCACAGGATTATGATTTATGGCTGAGAATGCTGGATAATGGAATAAAGTTTTATATAATAAATATTCCTCTTTTAAAATATAGAATACGTAGTTCTAGCATTACTTCCACAAAAACTTTTCAACAGAGTTTAACTGTTCGTTATATAAAAAAATTATATATTCAGAGAAAAAAATACGGTTATGACAGTTTTTCAGAAGAAAATTATATCAATTATCTGAAGAAAAATCATCTGGATGATCCTGTATATTTAAAAAAATGTGAAAAAGGACGAGCGATTAAAATAAAAAAAGATAATTGTGATAGTAAGATAAAAAAACTTTTTTTGATGGGAAGATTATTTTTTGAATTTGATTTTTATAGAAAAAAATATTTGGCAGATTTTGCAGAAAGTATTTTATATAAGATGAATAAGTATAAATATAACGAGTGAAATTGTTATTATATTTGTTGAATAAAAACTAGATATTATCCATGCAGTATTAGTAAGAGAGATAGAAAAAAAGCAACATTCAATATAAAACTTTTATAATAAAATTTATGTAGTATACAACTTGATTTAAAATATAAAGTTGCTAGCCAACAGCGGAATGTGAGGAAAGATGCAGGATAAAAAATTTAAAATTGGATATACAACTGGTGTTTTTGATATGTTTCATATTGGACATTTGAATATTTTGAAACGTGCAAAAGAACAATGTGAATATTTAATTGTAGGAATTAGTACAGATGAATTGGTTATGCAGTATAAAAGTAAGAGGCCTATTATACCATTTAAAGAAAGAATGGAAATTATTAAGTCTGTTCGATATGTGGATAAAGTTGTTCCGCAAACTTCTATGGACAAGTTTTCTGCATGGCAAATACTGCATTTTGATGCTATTTTTCATGGAAGTGATTGGAAAGGTTCTCAGATGTACAATGAGATAGAAATAAAATTAAAAGAAGTAGGAGTTGCTATGATTTTTCTTCCTTATACAACAGGGACATCTTCCACTTTACTTTCAGAAAAGTTGGCAAAAAGTTAAGACGATAGATCAAAAAATTTAATTTAAAAATTGATATTTTATATAATATTTTTAATTAGTATATAGTTATTAGCTGGTAGTAAAGCATATTGAAGCAGTACCGCGGGTCTATCTGCGGTATACAGGTATAAGTTTTGAAAAAAGAACACTTTCAAACTCTTTATTGAAGCAGTATTACAGGCAGGTCTGTAATATGTATGGGTATAACATGATAAATATTATTGATGAGAGTCAATGCTGCGGATGCGGAGCTTGCAGTATTGTTTGTCCAAAGGAATGTATTCAAATGGTGCCAAAAACACTTGGACATTTTTTTCCAAAAGTTAAGGAGGATATCTGTATAGCTTGCGGTAAATGCGATCAGGTATGTCCAATGAAACAGAAAAAGAAAAAACAAAATTTTAAGCAGATCGCTTATGCTGCTTATGCCAAAGAACCTGAAATAAGATTTGCGGGTTCGTCAGGAGGAATGGTTGGAGCTTTTTCTCTTCAATTGTTGAGAGATAATTATATTGTATACGGAGCAGCATTTGATTCAAATTTACAATTAAAATGTAGGAAAGCAGCAAAAGAATCTGATCTTGCGATACTGTTGAAATCAAAATATTTGCAGAGTGATCTTATCTGCCAATACAAAAAGATAAAGGATAATTTAGAAAATGGAAAGAAAGTATTGTTCGTTTCTACGCCTTGTCAAGCAGCAGCGTTAAAAGGTTATCTTGAAAAAGAATATGAAAATTTGCTTACAATAGATTTTTTCTGTCATGGCGTTCCAAGTCAGCAGTTTTTTGATCAATGTATAAAAATTGATTCTAGAAGATTAGGAGGAACTATAAAGAAGTATCAATTTAGAGCAAAAAAGAGGTGGGGAGGGGTAACACCACATTATTTTTCAGCGGAAGTTGAGGTCAACAAAAAGCGTAAAAAGATAACGAAAATATATTATAAGTCGTCATTTTATGCAGTATTTCAAAAATACATTAATTTTCGTGAAAGCTGCTATAATTGTCAATTTGCGAATGCTGATCGATTATCAGATATTACAGTTGGAGACTTTCATGAAATAGATCGCTATATAGATGGAATCAATCGTTTTGATGGTATTTCAACAGTAATTATTAATTCTGAGAAAGGAGAAGAATTGTGGAAGCATTGTTCAAAACAGATCATTCAATATCCAGTTGATTTAAAGATGCTGATTTCAGATGGTATATGTTTTAATGGCGGAACGAAAAAACCAAAAAACAGAGAGGAATTTGTTAGGGATTATAATAATAAACCTTTTAAAGAACTGATCGATAAGTATGTGGGACAGCAAAAATATTGGAAACATGCAATCTATTATTCTATGCCTGAATTTTTTCGAAAACAATTAAAAAAGTATATAGGGATATAACGATATTGAATTTTATGTTGTTTATAAACAGCATAATGTTTCCTTGATTAAAATGCCGCGTGTGCGACGGGATGTGAGGAAAAAATGGAATATATGCGGGATGGATTGGATTCACAATATGGCTTTCTTCCTCTGCAGGAAAAGATTCTTGAAATAGCAGTTTATGTGGATAAACTATGTCAAGATAATAATATTGACTATTGCTTGATGGGAGGATCTGCATTAGGTGCAAAACGTCATGCAGGTTTTATACCGTGGGATGATGATTTGGATATCTTTATGACTCCGGCACAGTATGAAAAGTTTCGAAGTATTTTTCACAAAAAAGGAGATCAAAAAAAATATTATATTCAAGAATGGGGAGCAGTTGATGGAATGGTGACTATTTCCAAAGTTCGAATGAATCATACAACATATTTAGAAGATACATTTCAGAATTGGGATATTCATCAAGGGATATATATTGATATTTTTATTCTTCATACTTGCCCTGACAATAGATTTCAACAGCTTCATCAATGTTTGTGGGCAAAGTATGTAATTATGAAAGGTCTGGCAATTAGAGGATACAGCAGACGCAAGGGGTTTTTACGTATTATTTTAAAAATAATGTCATGTATGCCAGATTATTTTTTAGTGAGACATGGCTTAAAACAAGTTTATAAATATAGAGATAAAAAGACAAAATTCCTTTGTAATTTTATGGGGAAAGCTATATATAAAAATGCCATATATAAGAGAGAATATTTTTCGAAAACGGAATATATTCCCTTTGAAAAAGTACAACTGCGCGTTCCTGTAAAATTACATGAATTCTTAGCAGAACGTTTTGGGGACTACATGAAACTGCCGTCTTTAGAGCGCATTAAATGGGAACAGCATGCAAAGTATTGGAATACAAACAAAGATTTTAAAGATATTTTACCATATTGTAAAGAATATAAGGATGAGAAAAAGTTAATTTAGTCTTAATGAAAAGTTTGTGTGAAGTGTTTAAAACCTATGAAAGAACCTTTGAGGGATAAGTTTGAAAAAATTTTCAAACTCTTTTATTGAAGCAGTACTGCAGATATGTCTGTGGTATGTACAGGTATAATAATGATACAAAAATCAAATTTAGAAAAAAATATATTGATAACTGGTGGTGCAGGTTTTATTGGTTCTCATACTTGTGTTGAATTATTACAAAAAGGATATCATGTTATTGTAGTGGACAACCTTGTAAATTCTTCAGCAGAAGCATTGAAACGGGTAGAAGAAATCACTGGGAAAAAAGTTACTTTTTACAAAGGTTCTTTATTGGATAAAGAATTTTTAGAGAATGTATTTCAATCAGAATTGTTTCATTATGTAATTCATTTCGCGGGGCTAAAAGCAGTGGGAGAATCAGCATTAAAACCGTTGGAATATTATCAAAATAACTTGACAGGAAGCTTTGTGCTTTTAGAAGTCATGCGTAAATATAAAGTAAAAAATTTGATTTTTAGTTCTTCTGCTACCGTTTATGGAAAGCCAAATACTTTGCCAATTACAGAAGATTTTCCAGTTGGGTGCGTCACAAATCCTTATGGCAGAACGAAATTTTTTTTGGAAGAAATTTTTCGTGATATATATAATGCAGATCAAGAATGGAATATAATTTTGCTCCGTTATTTTAATCCAATAGGGGCGCATGAAAGTGGTCTGATCGGAGAAAATCCTAATGGAATTCCGAATAATTTATTGCCTTATGTAGCTAGGGTAGCGGTTGGTACATATCCTTATATCAGAATATATGGAAATAATTACAACACGCCAGACGGAACAGGCGTCAGAGATTATATTCATGTTGTGGATTTGGCAAAAGGGCATGTAAAAGCGTTAGAAAAGATGGAAAAAGATGTTGATTCAAGAAATGGAATAATGCGGATTTATAATCTTGGCACAGGAATCGGCTACAGTGTATTTGATATTATCCGCGCATTTTCTAAGATTTGCGGGCGCAGATTGCCGTATCGTGTGGAAGAAAGAAGAGCGGGAGATATTGATGTATGTTATGCAGATACAACAAAAGCACAACAGGAACTTGGCTGGAAGGCTGAATTTGATTTGGAGAGAATGTGTAAAGATACATATCGGTGGCAGGTCATGAATCCAAATGGATATGTAAAATGAATTTGTAAAGTTGTAATTGAAAATTAAGAGGAAAAGAAAATTATGAAAATAAAGGACAGCATTATTTATTATAAGACATCTAAATTAATTCGATTTATAATACCATATAAAATTTTAGGTGAGAAATATTCAGAGTTTGAAATAAAAAGAAAGTTTAAAAAGGTATTTGGAAGAAAATTAAATTTAAATTGCCCTGAAACGTTAAATGAAAAAATACAATGGTTGAAATTGTATGTTCATGAAGATTTTCACACCATAGTCGCGGATAAATATGCAGTTAGAGAATATTGGAAACAATTCGGAGAAAATGGATTGATACCATTATTATATGTCAGTGATCGGTGGCAGGATATAACATACAAAAATTTGCCAGATGAACCATGCATTGTGAAAAGTAATACAGGATGTGGAAACTATATGATTATAAGAAATAAAGAAAATGTAGATTTTCATTTATTACAGGAAAAGTGCAGAAGATGGATGTTTGGAAATTATTATTATCAATCCCAAGAATGGCAGTATAAAAATATTAAACCTAAAATTATTGTAGAGAAGCTGCTGATGGATTCAGATGGACGTATACCCAATGATTATAAATTTCATTTTATTAATGGAAAGTTAGAATTTATTTATTGTTCGATTGATCGCGAAGGGAGAAACTATCGAAATATTTATGATCCGAATTGGATCAGAATGGATCTGGAGTGGGTAGCAAGAAAGAATATTTGCGGGAAAATAATAGGAAAAGAAATAGAACGTCCTGTAAATTTTGAAAGAATGAAGCAGGTTGGGGAAAAAATTGCAAAAAATTTTGCTTATGTCAGAGTAGATTATTATGAGGTAGAAGGAAAAATGTATTATGGAGAAATAACATTACACCATGGTTCGGGCTTTGATGTATTTGAACCCCAAAAGTATGATTTGGAGTTTGGAAAAAAATTAAAATTACCGAGAACAGACAATTATGGAAACAGGAGAAAAATAAATAGAAAATGCAAAATAAAAAAACAATAGTTTTATTGGATTTTTGTGGCACACTAATTAACTTTCAGACATTTGATCCTTATATTAAAAAGGTTATTCTTTCTTATGCCCCCAAAAGAAAACGATGGTTGAATTGTAGTCTTATTCTTTTTATATCTAGAATAATTCATCACTTCAATAAAGATTATTATTTTTATAAGCATTATTTAGTTAAATTAACTTATGGGATTCCTGAAACTGTGTTTCAACAGATTGCTATACAATATTGTGATAAGAATTTAAAGCCAAATATTATTTTGGAAACGAAAGATCTTATTCAACAATTTAGAGAAAAAAACTATGAAATTATTATTCTATCTGGTGGATGCGATATATATATAAAGGAATTAACTCAATATTTTAATATTAAAAAAGTAATAGCAACAGAAATTTTATTTAAAAATGGAAAAAGTACCGGCAAAATTAGAAATGATTGTTTAGGGAAAAATAAAGTTAAATTATTAAAAGCTTTTTTAGGGCAGTCATATTTAGAACAACATAATATTATCGGTATTACAGATAGTCGAAGTGATTTGCCAATGCTTGATATTTGCACAAAAAAAATTATTGTTTCTCATAACAAACACCAACCATGGGTTTCCGCGGATATGGACGAAATAATTTGGTATGAACATTGATGAAAATAAAGGAGTGAAAAATGCACTATATCAATAAATATTTAAGGAATTTTAAACCTTATAAAGTTGCTTCTCATAAAATATGGCAGGTTTCACCAAATCAGAGAGAAAAAATTTTAAAATTAGATTGGAATGAAGCAACAATACAGCCATCTCCAGTAGTAAATACCAGATTGTGTAAGTTGATGGGTACTCAATTTTTGAACTATTATCCAGCAACTTACAACGAAGAGTTACATAATCTTTTAGCTCAATATTCCGAATTACCAAAAGAGAATGTTCAATATTTTGCAAGTTCGGATTCCTTACATGAATACATTTCAAAAATGTATATAACAGTAGGAGATCCAGCTTTAATTTTGTGGCCAAGTTATGATAATTTTCGATTGACAGCTCAAGTCGCAGGGGCGCATGTTATGTTTTTTGAATTAGGAAATGATTTTTCTTTTTGTGCAAATGCATTTGAGGAGAAAATAAGAAAAAAAGAACCCTCATTAGTTTATATATGTAATCCGAATAACCCTACAGGGTTACTTTTAGAAAAAAATTATATAAGACATTTGTTAGATGAATTTCCAACAACAATGTTTTTGATCGATGAAGCTTATATTGAATTTTCACCAGAAAATACTTGCAAAGAATTGGTACTTGATTATGATAATATTTTAATTTCAAGAACAATGTCTAAAGCATTTGGATTGGCGAATATTAGATTTGGATATCTTTTAGCTTCTGAGGAGAACATACAGTATATTTCAAGTATACGCAATCCAAAAAATATTACAACTTTTGCTCAAGAAGCAGTAATTGGCGCATTGTCTGATATAGAGTATATGAAAAAATATGTTGTTCAAGTCAACAGAGCAAAATTATATTTTATTGATTGTATTAATAGCAAATGTGGAAAGCGGTTTCACGCCTTTCCATCAAATGCGAATTTTGTACTTGTTCGTTGTGAGGATTTTCTAACAAAACAAGAAATTTTATCTTACTTAGAAAGAAATAATGTATTTGTACGAGATGTTAGTCAGAGCAAAAGTGTAAATGATTGTGTTAGGATAACAATTGGAACCAAAGAACAAGTAGAATATGTTGTAAAACTTTTTGAACGATTTTTTAATCAAAATTAAGAAAATATAGATAAAATTGCGATTAAAATAGTTTTTATTAATTGGTTTTAATTAAATAAGCAAGCGGGGGATAATTTAAAATTTTGTATTATTAGAAAGCAAAAAATGATGAAAACAGAAAATAATGAGACTGTAATAATTAACAGGAAGAAAGAACTTGAGAATTGTGTATTTGTAAAAACATTTTTAATGTTTTCTATTGTGTTATATCATAGTATGGCGTTTTGGAGTGGAGGTTGGTTTACAGCAAATGCAGTTTATAAGTCAAAAATATTATCTATTTTTTCACAATGGTTAAACAGTATACATATTTATTGTTTTGTATTGGTATCTGGTTATATTTATTGTGCGAAATATTTAGAAGATGGCAATAGAAATTTTTTAAATTTTGTTAGGAAAAAAGCAAAACGCCTTTTGGTTCCTTATATATTTACTGCTATAGTATGGGTAATCCCAATTTCGTCAATTTTCTTTGATTTAGATATAATTACAATTGTAAGGAACTTTGTATTTGCAATAAATCCAAGCCAGTTATGGTTTATTATTATGCTTTTCAATGTTTTTTTGATTGCGTATCCATTATCTGATTTCTTTGCTAAGCATAATATTAGCGGGTTGGCAATAGCGATAGCTTGCTATATTATTGGAACAGGGGGGGGTATTTGTTTCCTGATATTATTGTTCTGTGGAATAGTTTGCGTTATATAGTTTTTTTCTTTCTTGGTTTTAAACTTTATCAAAAAGGATATAAGAAATTAGAAAAGATACCAAGTTTTGTATGGATTTTTTTAGATGGTATTATTTTTCTTTTTTCAAAATGGATAAACAATAAAAAAAGCGTTGTTTTTATTTTGCTAAATCGAGGATTTCATTTATTTTTATATATAATTGGTGCGCTTATGGCGTTTATTTTATTGCAAAAATTAGCAAAAGCAATAGAATGGAAAAAAATTTGGATATTTCGATATTTTAGTCGATATTCTATGCCAATATATTTATTTCATCAACAAGTCATTTATTTTTTTATTTATTGGCTAAATGGGAAAATAAATCCTTATATTAACGTATTAATAAATTTTATTGGATCAATGCTGATCTCAACAATAATATCTTGTGTATTAATGAAATTTAGGGTTATGCGTTTTTTGGTGGGAGAGAAATAATAAAAATCAATTGATGTGTAATTTTTAAATTAAGATGATTAGAATGAGTAGATGTATTTGTCTATATAATATAGGCAGGAAACGCAGATTATCAGGAAAGGTTGTCTATGAGACAGAAAAAACTTATTTTAAATACATCAATGTCTTTAATTTTGCAATTAGTAACAATAATATGTGGTTTTATCTTGCCAAAGATGATAATGACTACCTATGGATCGAATGTTAATGGAATGATTAGTTCTATAGCGCAGTTTTTGTCAGTAATAACTTTTTTAGAATTTGGAATTGGAGCAGTAATACAAGCTTCTTTATATAAGCCGTTGGCAAATCATGATAATAAAACAATAAGTGAAATATTATCTTCTGGAAGTAAATTTTTTCGAAATATTGCAACAATACTTTTTATTTATGTTGTTTTTCTTACAGTATTTTATCCATTATTAATTGATAAAGATTATAAATGGATTTATAGTGCCTCTCTTATATTGATAATGAGTGTAAGTACTTTTGTGCAATATTATTTTGGAATAATTGACGGGTTATTGATCTCTGCGGATCAGAGAGGATATATACAGTATTTTATACTTATTTTAACACTTATATTGAATACCATGGTTTGTGTAATTTTAATGTTATGCGGCGCATCAATACATCTTGTAAAAGGGGTTACTGCACTTATTTATTTACTTAGACCATTCTTTTTAAGAAGGTATATAAATAAACATTATACAATCAATCGAAAGATAAGTTATAAAAAAGAGCCACTTGTACAAAAATGGAATGGAACAATGCAACATATTGCATATATGATTTTGAACAGTACAGATATTGTAGTACTTACTTTGTTTTCAACATTAGCTAATGTATCTGTTTATTCAGCATATAATCTGGTAATTGCTGGATTAAAGCAATTGTTTGTATCTTTAGATAGCGGTTTTCGTCCGTTAATTGGGGAATTGTGGGTTCGACAAAATACTTTAGAATTAAATCGTATTTTTGGCTATATGGAATGGTTTTTTCATACAGTTACCATATTTGTTTTTGGGTGTACTTCTGTATTGATGATTCCCTTTGTAACAGTATATACCAATGGAATTACAGATGCTGATTATATTCAACCGATGTTCTCAATTATTCTTACTATAGCATATATGGCAAATACACTTAGTTCTCCCTATTGGATTATGATTTTGGCTGCTGGGCATTTTAAAGAAACACAGTGGAAATTTTTGCTCTCTGCTTTATTAAACATAACAGTATCTGTTTTGGCAGTATATCATTGGGGGCTGATTGGAGTGGCAGTTGGAACGTTAATCGCTATGATTTATCAAGATATTTGGATGATACATTATGTTTCAAATCATTTAAATCATTGGCCACTTCGATATGTTATAAAGCAGTTTTTAATTGATTTCATAAGTTTAGGAATTGGAACATTATGTTCGCATTCATTAAAATTATCAAATAATAGCTATATTTCTTGGTTTGTTATGGCAATAAAAACAGCTTCCATTTGGACAGTTGCTATAATAGCAATCAATATTTTGTTTTGTCCTAATAAAGTTGTCTGGATTTTAAAACAACTAAAAAAATATTTATATAAGAATTAAAATAGTCCACAGTATTTTAGATTATTGTTTTTTACAGTCCTTGGAGAAGGACGATAAATATTACTACTTTTTTATAATTATGAGGTAAACAAATTATGAACCCAATCAATTTATCAAACAAGACCATCCTAATCACCGGTGCTGCTGGTTTTATCGGCGCTAATCTTATCAAGAGCCTTTTGCACAGTTTTAAAAATATTCGTATTCTCGGTATTGATAACCTGAATGATTACTATGATGTTTCTTTGAAAGAATACCGTCTTTCACAGATTCATGCCTTATCCGGTTCTGATGCAGTTTCCGGTACATTTCAATTTGTCAAAGCAGATATTTCGGATAAAGCCGTGATTGAAGTTTTGTTTCAGCTCTATCAGCCAGATGTTGTTGTCAATCTTGCTGCGCAGGCAGGCGTGCGCTACTCAATCACAAACCCTGACGCTTATATTTCTGCTAACTTGGAAGGTTTCTATAATATTTTAGAAGCCTGCCGCCATTCTTACGACAATGGCGCAAAGGGAGTAGAACATCTTGTGTATGCGTCCAGCTCGTCGGTCTATGGCTCCAACAAAAAAATTCCGTACTCGACAGAAGATAAGGTAGACAACCCTGTTTCTCTCTATGCTGCCACAAAGAAGTCAAATGAATTGATGGCTCATGCTTACGCAAAGCTTTATAATATTCCATCCACTGGACTGCGTTTTTTTACGGTCTATGGACCAGCGGGACGCCCGGATATGGCGTATTTTGGCTTTACCGACAAGCTTCGCGCAGGGAAGAAAATTCAGATTTTTAATTATGGAAATTGCAGACGGGATTTTACATATATTGATGATATTGTGGAAGGTGTAATTCGCGTGATGCAAAAAGCTCCTGAGCGCGCGCTTGGGGAAGATGGTCTGCCGGTTCCGCCTTATGCTGTTTACAATATCGGCAATAACCAGCCGGAAAATTTGTTGGATTTCGTTGATCTTTTACAGCAGGAACTTATACGCGCTGAAGTACTGCCAAAAGATTATGATTTTGACGCACATAAAGAGTTGGTGCCAATGCAGCCAGGGGATGTGCCAGTAACTTATTCGGATACTTCGGCGCTGGAGCGGGATTTTGGTTTTCGTCCATCCACGCCGCTTAAGGAAGGGTTACAACAATTTGCAGTATGGTACAAAGAATTTTATTGTATTGATAAAAAATAAAAAGAAGCCATTATTATTTATATGTAATACAAAACAGTATTGCGCTATAAATAATAATGGTGTTTTTATTAAAACATTTAATTTTGAAATTCTACATAGAATCTTCTTGACAAAACAGAAAAGTAAGCGCAATATAAAATAATAACGTATGGAAATGTGAAAATTCATATGTTAAATACTGATATATAAGTGAAGTATATTAAAGAAACTTTGCATTACAAGAACAGAGATTTGCGATGCTCTAGTAAGGGGATTATTATGATGAAAAAAGTATTGACGAAACGTATTGGCAAGCCCGAAGAAACAAAAGCACAACAAAAAGCTTTTCTTGAAAAAGCAGGAAACAGGAATATTATTGAAAAAAGAGCAGCAGAGAAAAAGGCGGCAAAAGCAGCGGAGGAAAATAGTGCCAAAACTACAGTGCAGCAAGAGTTTTAAGCTTTTGCTGTACTGTGGTTTTGGCAGTTTTTTAAAAACTTCAAATACATTACGAGAATGTGCCGTAAAGCACTGGTTTTAGCTGTGGAGATACTTCTGCACGCCGCAAAAACAAAATGGAATTGTATATAGAAAAGTAGTGTAGAGTAGTATATAGATTGCAGCGTTTTATATTTGATATAATAAAAATTTTTATTTATAATTCTGATACAGTTCACGAAATTCGCTCGGCGTACATTTTTTAAATGATTTAAATACACGATTAAACGTTGATATACTGGAAAAACCGCATTGCAGCGCGATTTCCGTAATTGGTAAGCCGGGGATAAGCAGCAGGTGTTCTGCTGCCTGCACGCGGCGCAAGTTTAAGCAGTCGTAGAAAGAAGTATCGGTAAATTGCTTAAATAACCTGGAAAAGTGAAATTTTGAGAAACCAGCGATTTTTGCGGCGGTTTCCAGTGAAATTTCTTCCGTATAATTTTGATCGACATATTGAAAGACTTTATTAAATTTATCGATATATTCTTTTTGCCTGCTTGTGCGGATATCTGCGAAAAGATTACTTGAGCCAATACAGCTGCGCCCAGCCAGCACAAACATCTGGATAATCATAGAATAGGCGATTGCTTCCCATAATGTATTTTTTGATTGATACTCTTTTGTAATACTTGTTAAAAGATTCTTTTCCTGTTCATAAATGTCGGGATAGTTTTCAGCAGTAATTAACCTTGGCTGCATCAAAATCGGAAGAACGTTTGAGAATCCTTTCAGGTTGCTGACCAGCGTAAAGTCAAATAAAAGAATAATGCGTTCGCCGGTTGGAGGAGCAAAAAGTTCATGAAGTTCGCCGGGCGGTATAATTAAAATATCTCCTTCCCGCAGACGGTATAATGTTTTGTTCATTGTGACAGAGTAAGTATTTTCTATTGGCATAATAATTTCTGCCGCAGTGTGCCAGTGAACCGGATAATCTTCATATTCGCGGTTTTGGTAAAGGCGGATCAAAGAATCGCCGGTAAAATTTACTTTTTCAAAAACTCCATTTAATTCAGGCTGCATAAAATATTTCCTTCCTAATAGCTTGTTTGAAAATTCCAATCAATTCGTCAACTTGCCAAAACAAGAGAAAAAATAGAGAAAAATCAAGAATATTTTTTCTTTGTTTGGAAGAAAATCCAATTCATTTTCTTCTTGTTTCATGGATTTTTCTCTTTGATTTTGTGCATTCTTTCATTTTCAAACACACTCTAGGGCATGTCTGAAAATTCCATGTCGTTGACCAATATGCCGAAAAGTACAGGGAATGATAAAAATAATTCGATATTCCAGCCGATTTTTGCATAAAACAATCCAAAACACGACAGTTTTTTTCTATTTTTCTTTCGACGTAATTTGTAAGTTTGTGTAATACTCATTTCTACATTACGCATGTTTCAATTGCATTATATGATCTTTTTCTTTTTTGCTTCATTTGGTCGCCGTAGCCCATTACATCTTCCTTATTCAACAGAAATCTTCTGTAAAGGCAGACACAGCCCGCAGAAAACGGTTTTCAGACACGCTATGGCAGTAATAGGGTTATTGTAGTCGAAAAAAATCGAATTGTAAAGAGATTTCGGAAAACCTGCGGTTGAAAGAAAGGGAAATAGACGGCGTTTGTTTTATAAAACATTCGGTAAATTTTCCGCAAAAACTGCGCTAAGGAAAGCAAGATTTGATAGGCAGACATTGGAAAAAGGCGGTAGACTATAAAAAGAAGCGAAAAGTAAGTTGCTGTAATGCTGCTTGTGCGGCAGAATGAGAGGGCGTATGAAAGCGTATTTAAATGAAGAACTTTCTTTTGAGGAAAGAGCGAAAGCTCTGGTTTCTGAAATGACTTTGGAGGAAAAAGTATTTCAGACGTTAAACGGTGCGAAAGAGATTAAACGGCTTGGCGTTAAGGCGTACAATTATTGGAACGAGGCGCTTCACGGCGTTGCGCGGGCAGGCGTTGCCACGGTATTTCCGCAGGCGATCGGTATGGCGGCAACGTTTGATGAAGATTTGATTGAAAAGGTTGCGGATGTAATTTCCACGGAGGGCAGAGCAAAATTTAATGTGCAGCAAAAGTATGGGGATTACGATATTTATAAAGGACTGACATTCTGGTCGCCGAATGTAAATATTTTCCGCGATCCGCGCTGGGGAAGAGGGCATGAAACGTTTGGCGAGGATCCCTACCTTACTTCGCGGCTTGGCGTGCGTTTTATCAACGGCATTCAAGGGCATGATAAGAAATATTTAAAGGCGGCGGCATGTGCAAAGCATTTTGCAGTTCATTCTGGACCGGAGGATTTGCGCCATTGCTTTAATGCCAAAGTATCGGAAAAAGATTTATGTGAGACATATCTTCCGGCATTTAAAGCTTGTGTGAAAGAGGCGAATGTCGAGGTGGTTATGGGTGCGTACAATCGCACCAACGACGAACCGTGCTGCGGAAGCAAAACGCTGCTGAAGGATATTTTGCGCGATGCGTGGGGGTTTGCAGGTCATGTAACTTCAGACTGCTGGGCAATTAAGGATTTTCATGAATTTCATCTGGTGACGAAAACGCCAGTGGAGTCTGTCTCACTTGCGATGAACAACGGCTGTGATTTAAATTGCGGCACAATGTTTGTCAATCTCTTGCAGGCGGTGCGCGATGGGCTTGTCGAGGAAAAAACGATCGACCTTGCAGTGACAAGGCTGATGACAACGCGGATGAAGCTCGGATTATTTGATAAGGAAATTCCATACAGCGATATTTCATTTGACGAGGTGGACAGCGATAAGCATCGTGCGCTGAATCTTGAGGCGGCAAAAAAATCTCTTGTTTTGTTGAAAAATAAGGATAATTTCCTGCCATTGAAAAAGGAAAAAATCAAAAGCATCGGTGTAATTGGACCAAATGCTGACAGCCGCGCCGCGCTTGTCGGCAATTATGAGGGAACCGCATCCGAGTATGTTACGATTTTGGATGGTATCCGAGAAGCAGCGGGAAGTGAAATACGTGTT
The DNA here is from genome assembly GCA_947086895.1 of uncultured Lachnospiraceae bacterium. Classification (GTDB taxonomy): domain Bacteria; phylum Bacillota; class Clostridia; order Lachnospirales; family Lachnospiraceae; genus RGIG4057. The sequence continues at coordinate 21,832 of CAMUAR010000046.1, forward strand.
CGTTTTTCCGAAGGATGTCATTTGTACAAAGACCGGATGTCAGGACTTGCCGAGGCGAACGACCGCATGGCGGAAGCGAGAGCGGTGGCGGATGTCTCGGATGTTATTGTAATGTGTCTTGGGCTGGATGCGACGATTGAGGGCGAGGAAGGCGACGCAGGGAATGAATTTGGCAGCGGGGATAAAAGATTTCTCACTTTGCCGGGGTTGCAGGAAGAAATTTTAAAAGCAGTCTGCGAGAGCGGCAAACCGGTTGTGCTGGTATTGTTATCCGGGTCTGCTCTTGCGGTAAACTGGGCGGAGAAAAGCAGCAAGGTTCCTGCGATTGTACAGAGCTGGTATCCGGGAGCACAGGGAGGCCGCGCGGTGGCGAAACTTTTGTTTGGAGAATATTCTCCAGAGGGAAAACTTCCAGTTACATTTTACAAAACAACAGAAGAATTGCCGGATTTTACAGACTATTCCATGGAGAATCGCACGTACCGCTATATGAAGCAGGAGGCGTTATACCCGTTTGGCTATGGGCTTAGCTACACGCATTTTTCCCACAAGGCAGAAGTATTTGTGGATGGCGTTCCTGCAAAAGAAGTATTATTATCAAACGCGGCGGATCACAGCGGCGAAGAATTGTTAAAATTGAATATAGATAGTGTTGTAACAGTAAAGACAGCAGTGACAAACTGCGGGGATTACAACGGCGGCGAAACTGTGCAGGTCTATATTGGAGCGAGAAATCTTGCAGGCGCGCCAAAATATCAGCTAAAGGCGTTAAAGAAAATCTCACTTGAAAAAGGGGAGACAAAGATGGTAGAAATTTGCCTGGACAGCAAAGCGTTTGGATTGTTTAACGATAACAGAGAGAAAGTTTTGTTTCGAGGAATATACGATATTTATGTCGGCGCTGTTCAGCCAGATGCGCGCAGTTTTTCTCTGACAGGAAGCAGACCGCAGCAATTTGCTGTGGAATGTATATCAGAGGATGTAGTAGAAACGATATAATCACAGCATAATTTTTATTTAAATTTGATATTTTTCCGGTCAGACAGCAAGTATTTACAAAGGCATTTTGTAAAACTACAAGTCAAACAGCAAGAATAGAATTTAGAGAAGTATTTAATAAAAATACACGTCGGAACATATGGTTTATTTTTATGCAGCCAGGCAGGTTTTAGGGACGCAGATTTTATTTTGCGCCCCTAAAGTTTGCTGGCGGCATTTTGGATTTTAAAGGGCAGCAGATTTTGAATTGTTTCGAAATGTTGGATTTTTTTTCCGGCTTTTATGAAATATTTCAAAATTTCGCTGTCTTTATTCTATATAAAAATTTGTGTAAATACGGGCGCATGTTTTTTTCAGTCCCCTTTGCTTGAGAGCGGATTGCTGCGCTCAAGGAAAAATATATTGTTGGTTGGGGCTGCTTTATCATTTGGGGAGTAGGAGGAGTCCTGCTGGCGCTCATCGGTTGGAAGCGACATATTCGGCGCGTCGTCATTAAAACCGTAATCGTGAATATCGGTTAATTCGGGGCATTCTGTAATGTTCATAAGGTTTGGAGGCAGCGTGTCGGAACCTGGCTGCAGGTCGCGCATCACGGCATTTTTTGCCCCTGTGGAACCTTCCATAGAATCCAGTCTATTTTCGGCACGCAATGTGCCGGAATCCATTGTCACTTTATTTTTACTCATATTGTTCCTTTCTGAGAATATCAAACAGCGGATATACGAATATTTCCAGCAATCACCATAAAATTAAAAAATTTTAAGAATGTGTCTGAGAAATAAAATTTCGGCAGATTGACAAGCCAGCCAAATTTTTCAAACATGTTATCGTTGTGTTTAAAAATCTGCGCGGCGGTGAAATGTTCTCTGCTTTTTTGCAAATTATATAGAAATCGGCATAAATTTCGTGTGAAAAAAATATCCGCTGTAGGTCTCTGTGGTTTAAAATTTTTTACTGTAGTAACTGGTATCAGTATGTTCATTTTAAATTTATAATATGCACAAGAAAATATTGACGGAAAGGTATAAATTAGTATAAACTTAAGATACGCAAAAAAGCAGCGCAGAAATGAGGGGGATTTATGAAATTTTTTCATTTATCGGATTTACATATTGGATTAAAACTTGTCAATCATGATCTGAGAGAAGATCAGGAATATATTTTAAAGCAGATTGTCCGCATGGCTTGCGAAAAACATCCAGATGCGATTGTGATTGCAGGAGATATTTATGACCGGGCAGTTCCATCGGCGGAGGCTGTCGAGGTATTTGACCATTTTATTTCAGATTTGGCAAAAGAACTTCCAGAATTGGTTGTTATGCTGATTAGTGGTAACCATGACAGCGCGCCCAGAGTAAATTGTTTTCGAAGTCTTTTATCAAAACAGAATATTTATATGATTGGTCTGCCGCCGCAGACAGAACAGGAATATATAGAGAAAGTAGTTCTTTGTGATTCTTATGGCAAAGTGAATTTTTATCTTCTTCCGTTTGTAAGACCTTCTATGGTAAAGCAAGTTGTAGGAGTAAAGGAGGATAATACTTATTATTCTTATAATGATACGCTGCACCGACTGATTGAGCGTGAACAAATAGATTCTAACGAGCGAAATGTGGTTGTCAGCCATCAGTTTTATCTGCCGGTCGGGAAAAATGCGGATGAGATAGAACGAATGGATTCCGAAATTCAGACGGTCGGCAATATTGATAAAGTTTATGCAGATATGCTGGAAGTATTTGATTACGCTGCGCTTGGTCATATTCACAGACCGATGAAAGTCGGCAGCGAAGTATTTCGTTACTGCGGTACACCGCTTGCATGCTCTGTCAGCGAGGCAGGTCAGCAAAAGGGTGTTGTTATGGTTGAATTAAAAGAAAAGGGAACAGCGCCGGATATATCGGTTCTGCCGTTAAATCCGCTGCGCAAAGTGAACGTGATTCAAGGCGGGCTTAAGGAAATTTTAAAGCAGGCCTGCAAGGATTATGTCGCTGTAACTTTGACGAGTGATGTCGAGTGGGATCTGGATGTTCAATCGCGTATCCAGGCGGCATTTCCGAATCTGCTTGAAGTACATAGAGAAATTGTTCCGCGCGAAGACGGTGCGAAAGAAACGCACAGAACGATAGATTTGGATCCGCTTCAGTTATGTTGTGATTTCCGAGGGGATTTGGATGATCTGGAAAAAGAGATTTTACAAGATGTAATCAACACGGTGAAGGAGATGTAAAAAATGAAACCGTTAAAGCTGACAATACAGGCGTTTGGATCTTATGGGGAACAGACGGTAATTGATTTTACAAAACTAGAACAAAACTTATTTTTGATTACCGGAGATACAGGAGCAGGCAAAACGACAATTTTTGATGCGATTGTATTTGCCCTGTACGGCGAGGCAAGTTCAAATGCAAATAAAAAAGATGGATTAGAGCTTCAAAGTCATTTTGCGAAAGACAACGCGGAGCCGTTTGTCGAACTGGAGTTTTTTGATGGAATTGGAACAGGGCGTATTTATACCGTTCGGCGCGTTCCAAGGCATCAGAAATTAAAAAAACGCGGGGAGGGAACCGTGGGAGTCAGCGGGATGGTTTCGCTTTTTATGCCGGATGGAACGGAATATCCGCAGAAGGAGGCAGACCAGAAAATTGAGGAGATTGTCGGGTTGACCAAAGGGCAATTTATGCAAGTGGCAATGATTGCACAGGGAGAATTTATGGAACTGCTTCGGGCAAAATCCGATGATAAAAAAGTGATTTTCCGCAAGTTATTTCACACGGAGTTTTACCAGAATATTGTGGATGAATTAAACAGGCGCAGAAAAGAAAAAGAGAAAGAAATCGCTGTGCTTCGAACCGCATGTCAGACAGAAGCCGCACATATTTTAATTCCAGAGTCTTACAAACGGAAGGAAGAAATAAGAAATTTAAAAGAGCATATTACGCAGACCGATAAATTTGTTATTACTGATATGGAAGCGTTGCTGGAAGAGTTAAAGAAGCTGTGCGATTGGCTGAAAGGCTGCCGGGATAAGGCGGAAGAAAATTGTGCGGAGGCTGGAATGCTCCGTGATAACGCGAGGGATGTATTTGCCAGAGGAGAAAATTTGATAAAATTTTTTCAGCAGCTTGATCTTGCAACTCAGGAACTGGCAGGCTGTCTGGAAGAAAAAAAAGAAATTGGAAAAAAGAAACTGCTGGCGGCGCAGTTAAGAGCCGCCTATGAACTTGAAGCCGAGCATAGCCGCTATATGGATTCAAGAAAAAATATGGAAGAAATACAAAAGCAGTTGGGTGAACAAAAGGATTTGCTGCCCGGTTTAAAAAAAGCGTATTCCGCGGCTAAGGAAAAAGAGGCGAAAGCGAAAGAACAGTCGGATCTTGCTTTAGAAATGTTTAGTAAAGTTTCGGAACGGGTGGAACAGTCAATGATTCTTTTTGCTAAGATAAAGGAAGCGCAGAATGAGGAGGCAAAAAAGAGATATACGCAGGCGCAGGCGGTAAGAGAGGAAAAGGAGGAACAGCAAAAGTTAGAAGCGTTAGAGCAGCAGGAAAAAGCGTGGAAGTGGAAAATTGAGGAACTTGCAGATGCTGGAAAACTGTTTGCTTTGTGGGAGGCAAAAAACAGCGAAGCAAAGAATCTGGAAAAGGATGCAGCAGACGCTGCTATTTTGCAGTATGAAGTAGAAGGTCAGCAAAGAAAAGCGGGGCAGGCAAAAGATGCTTATGCAAGGGCGAGCAAAGAGTACGAAGAAAAAAGCAGAACTTATGAAGCGATAAGAAAAACGTTTCTTGATGCGCAGGCGGGTTTTTTAGCCAAAGAATTAAAACCGGGAATGGAATGTCCTGTCTGTGGTTCTACCACACATCCAAAACCATGCCAGTTTACGGAAGAACAGGAAAAATTGTCAAAGGAGACGATTGAGGAGCGAAAAGAGGAAGTAAAAAAGCTTCAGGATATACAGGAGAAACTTGCGGGGGATGCAAAGTCGAATGCAGATTTGCTGGCGGAAAAAGAAAACAATTTAAAGATAACTGTAGCGAAGCTTTGCGAGCGGGTGGCAGGATGCATTTCGGAAAAACCGGAGGATACTTTAACCGGGCTTACAGGGCAGATTACTGTCTGGAAGCAGAAACTTTTGGAGGAGGGCGTAAAACGGGAACAGGATGTCCAGATGTTAAAAGAGATTCAGACTCTTTTGCGCGGGGTGGACGCGAAAAAAGCAGAGAAGAAAACAGCGATCGAACAGGCGGCAGAAAAAGCGAAAGCTGCGACTGCCGAGTGGGAGAGCAGCAGAGCAAATCTGGAAAGCTTAGAAGCGGCAAAGGATTATCCGACAGAGAAGGAAGCAGAAGATGCACTGCGCGAGGCAAAACAGAAAAAAACAGAAAAAGATGCAGAGTATGAGACGGCACACAGCGAGGCGGTTATAGCGAGAACAGCAAAAGAACATGCGGAAGCGTTGATTTTAAGATACGAGCAGGAGCTTCCGGGGCGGGAGGAACAGTTCAGCAAACGCCGGAAGGCTTATTCTGCAATGTTAAAAGAGAAGGATCTCGCGGAGGCGCAGTGGAAAGATTTGGCACAGCAGTATGAAAAGAGCGATGCGGACAAGTTTCAGGAGGTTGTTGAGGCGCACGGCAGAAGGGAAGAGGCGGCGAGAAATCTATATGCTTCCGCGAAGGAAGCAATCGGGAATCTTGCTCGTCCTGATATGGAAGCTGCACAGCGCAAAATGAGAGAAACCGAAGAGAAACAAAAGGAGACGCAAAATATTTTTGAGCAGTACAAAGAGGCATTTCGGACAGATTTGGGAATTTATCAAGTGATTGCGCCAAAGCTTGAGGAGCGAAAAAAAATTGTTCAGGAACATGCAAAGCTGGATGGTCTGTACCGCTCGCTGTCAGGAAATGCGACGGGAGCAAGAATGGATTTGGAAACTTATGTCCAGCGGTATTATCTGGAAAAAATACTTTGCGCTGCAAACCGCCGTTTTCTGGAAATGTCCGCGGGGCAGTTTGAATTTAGAATGTGCGATCTTGCCAGAGCAGGAGAAGGGAGAAACAGAGGGCTTGATTTAATGGTGTATTCTGCTGTTACAGGCAGAGAGAGAGAAATCCGCACACTCTCCGGCGGAGAATCGTTTATGGCTGCGCTGTCTCTTGCGCTTGGCATGGCAGATCAAATTAAACAGGGATCTGCCGCCGTCAATCTTGATGTGATGTTTATTGACGAAGGATTTGGATCGCTGGATGAGCATTCGAGAAACCAGGCCGTTCGGGTATTGCGGGAGATGGCAGGCGGCGCAAAATTAATCGGGATTATCTCGCATGTAACTGAGTTAAAGCAGGAGATTGAAGATCAGCTTATCGTCAGCAAAGATGGAAATGGCAGTCATGTAAAATGGCAGTTAAGCTGAAAAACAGCGATTGACATTTATAAATTTTTATGATAACATAAATATCCACCGTTTTTTGCGGTGGATATTTTGTCCTTATTATCGGCTTTAGCCGGTTGAGTGCGTCGGAGTTTTTCGTGTTCCGAAAAA
>CAMUAR010000047.1 GCA_947086895.1 uncultured Lachnospiraceae bacterium
AAAAACGATTTTTATTTTATTCGCCGTCAGATATCTTTATTTGAAATTAAGAAAAATTATTTTTTATTATTATAACGTTCAAGTAATTGCAGAAGAGTGTGCAGTTTTTTGCTATAGACAGCCACAGTAAAAACTGCAAAAAGTCATATTTTTTCTTTTATTCGCCGTCAAATTCGCCGTCAAACAAATAGAAATTTAAGAAAAAAGTCTTATATTATAAGGGTTTGTATTTTTTATGTAATGAATCTATCTACTTCATTACAGACTTAGGAGGAAAAACAGGATAAAAACAGATTTATTTGAATACAGTCAAATCCAAGTGGATGTGCTAGTTGCAGGTAAAGTACAGAGTTTTATATGATAACAGAAGAAATAAAATTGTGAATAGCAGAAGTTCAAATAGGCAGGAGATTTCAGGAAAGAATAAAAAGAGATATCGTATTATAAGTCAGAAGGGGGAATTAAATTTTATGAAGATATTGGCTATGTATCTTCCACAATATCACGAAATAGAAGAAAATAATAAATGGTGGGGAAAAGGATATACAGAATGGAATGCAGTAAAAAATGCAAAACCCTTGTATCCAGGACATAGACAACCACGCATTCCAATGCAAGAAAATTATTATGATTTATCAGACGAGTCAGCAGTAACATGGAAGTGGCAGGCGGAGTTGGCAAATAAATATGGTGTTTATGGTTTTTGTATTTATCATTATTGGTTTGGAAAAAAACAACTTCTTGAGAAACCGATGCAGATCTTGCTTCAACATCCAGAAATAAATATTCATTATTGTATTTGTTGGGCAAATGAAACATGGACTAGAGTGTGGTATGATTTAAAAAATGAGTTATTGATCAAGCAGGAATATGGAGATAAAAAAGAATGGAAAAGGCATTTTTATTATTTGCTGCCTTTTTTTAGAGATGAGAGATATATAAAAATTGATAATAAACCAATGATCAATATTTATCACAGTGCAGAAATTGAACGTTTTGAAGAAATGAAAATATTCTGGAATGAACTGGCAAAAGCAGAAGGATTTGCGGGAGTATTTCTGGTGTCAGGAAATACGTCATGGCTATTAGATAAGAGAAATATTGCAGATGCTTATTATGAGTTTGAACCAGGATTTACATTAAAACATGGATTGAGGAAAAAGGAAAAAGCAGCTTATTTATTAAAGACTTTGTTAAGAACTGAATTGAATAAAATTTTTAAAATGCAAAAAGTTGAAAGAATGATTGATGCTAGGATTATTTATAAAAATATAGAAAAACAAAAAACAACCGATGCAATTCACTTTCCAGGAACTTTTCCAATGTGGGATAATACGCCAAGAAGAAATTATAAAGGATTGGTATACTGCCATACTTCTCCAAAATTATTTGAACAACATTTACAAAAATTGAAAAAAAGAATTCTACAAAAACCTTTTGATTTTTTTTATATCAATGCATGGAATGAATGGGGAGAAGGAGCTTATCTGGAACCGGATACGACAACGAAATTTAAGTATTTACAAATAATAAAGAAATTTTCAGAGGAAGAATTTTGAATAAAATCAAGAAAAAATAATTTTGATAAGTAAAAAATAAAAATAATAAAATTATACTATAAATACTTTCTTTTTAAACAAAGTAAAAATAACCATTGGTTAAAAAATATTCTTACCTGAAATTAAGAATCTTTTATGTGTCAAAACTTAAGAAAAAAGTAAAAAAACAACTTTATATTAAAATGTGATAGATCACTTCATTGCAAAATAAAGCTGGGAATTTTATAAATTCCCAGCTTTTTGATAGATAAACTGCTCTGCTTATAACCAAAGGCTGTCAGTTTGTAACTGCTTAGCAACTTTATATATTTTGCCCTGCTTGGGGCTGCTTTATTTCCTTAAGAGAGAGAACCACATATTCAGAGGTCTTTTATTTTGTTTTTCAAAGAAAAATCAAAAAATTCTAATTGCTTATATTTTATGATTTGGGTTAGGCTGGTTATTTATAAATAGTATTAAAAAGAAGCAACAATTTAGAAACCTAAAAAAATAAGTTTTGTATTAGAAAAGTGTAATGAAGTAAGTAGATTCATTACATTATAAAAAAACAATAAATCGAATAAAAAAAGTGCTTAAAAAGCTTCGAATTACATCAGGATTGTATCACTTCATTACAATGTTGTCAATAGATTTGATGGAAAATCTAAATTATTACTAATTTGTTATTTTTTGTTTTCCGAAATTTCGCTTCTTATATAATACAAAAGAAAACATAAAAATATTATTCTTTTCATTATTAAAAGTTATATTGATTAAAAAAACAACTATAAAATAATTCAAATAATCTTATTATTAAAAACAGCAGAACAGTTTTTCTTTTTTATTCGCCGTCAATTCGCCGTCAGAATTCCGCTCTGATTTTTATTCGAAAAGATTTTATTTTTATAAAGAAAAGGAAATTTCTGTAATATTATCTTTTTTTATAGCAGGTCTTTTTATCGGTTATCAAAAAAATTTTTATTTTATTCGCCGTCAAATTCGCCGTCAAACGAATCAAAAATTTAACTGCAACGTCTTGTATTTTAAGGCGTTGCAGTTTTTTATGTAATGAATCTACTTACTTCATTACAGCCTTAGGAGGAAAAACAGCATGGGAATGGACTTGTTTGAACACAATCAAACGGCTTATAAATCCGCGGTTTCCATGTTGGAGACGACAGGAAAAGCTGCGATTATTCATCCAACAGGAACTGGAAAATCGTTTATCGCGTTAAAACTTTGTGAAGAAAACCCAGAGAAACGAGTGTGCTGGCTGTCGCCCTCAGAATATATTTTTCAAATACAGATAGAGAATTGGAACAACGCTGTTAAAAAATGTTCCTTGAAAGAAAAAATAAAACCCGAAGAAAACAATGATTTCAATTTAGCAAAAGTGGATGAAAATATTATCCAAAAGAAAAAACCAATAAGAGAAAACAAAGTTTTGGAGAAAGGACATATAAAAAATTTTTCAAATATTTGTTTTTATACTTATGCAAAATTAAGAATGATGGAAGAAACTTCTCTGACCCAGATCAAACCAGATTATATTATTTTGGATGAATTTCACCGCTGTGGAGCCACGCAGTGGGGCGGTGGAGTAGAGCGGCTTCGGGCAATGTATCCAAATGCAAAAGTGCTTGGTCTTTCGGCAACAAGCATCCGCTATTTGGATAACCAGCGCGATATGGCGTGGGAACTGTTTGATGGAAATATTGCGTCAGAATTAACACTTGGAGAAGCGATTGCGAGGGGAATTCTTTCCGCGCCCAAATATATTCTTTCGATTTATTCTTACCAAAAAGAATTAGAGCGGTACGAGGAGCGAATCAAGAGAACAAAAAATAAGGCGGTGCGCGATACAGCAAAACAGCAGCTAGAGGCATTGCGGCGGGCATTAGAGCAGGCGGATGGACTGGACAAGGTATTTGAAAAGCATATTGCGCCCAAAAAGGAAATAGAAAAAACGTCAGTAAAACATAAGAAGAAAGAAAAAGAAAAATTACAATCCAGACAAACAAAAGACCATGAATTTGATGATACAAATTTTACAAAAACAGTGTTAAATCCAATCGAAGATTTTCCTGTTTCCAAACAATCGTATGGAAAATATCTTGTATTTTGTGCAAGTTACGACCATTTAAATGAAATGAAAGAACTGGCTGCGGAATGGTTTGTGGGAATTGACCCAGAACCACATATTTATACTGCGTACTCGGACGATCCGAAAACGGCACAGGAATTTGAGGCGTTTCAAAACGATAAAAGCCATCATTTAAAGCTGCTGTATTGCATTGATATGTTAAATGAAGGAATTCATATGGATGGAATTGACGGTGTGATTTTGCTGCGTCCAACGGTATCCCCCACCATCTATAAACAACAGATTGGGCGTGCGCTTGCATCAGGAAGAAAAACGACGCCAGTGATTTTTGATATTGTTATGAATATTGAAAATCTGTATAGCATTGGAGCGGTGGAAGAGGAATTGCATGAAGCTGTTTTTTCTTACCGTGCGCTGGGCAAAGAAAAGGAATTAGTCCATGAAAATTTTCAGATTATCGATGAGGTAAAGAACTGCCGTGCGCTGTTTGCCAGATTAAATGAAACACTTAATGCTTCATGGGAGGCAATGTATGCGATGGCAAACCAATATTATAGAGAATATGGAAATCTAAATGTCCCAAAACGATATAAAACTCTCGATGGATATTCGCTTGGGATGTGGATTGATACGCAGAGAAAAGTATATGCGGGCAAGACGGCAGGAACCTTAAGTGAAATACAAATAAAAAAGCTTTCTGCAATTGGAATGCGGTGGCAGGGAGCGAGGGAACTTGCATGGGAAAAAAACTATCAGAAGGCAAAAAAATATTATGAAGAGTATGGAAATTTGTTCGTTGGAAAAGAAAAAGAAATTTTCGAGCAAAACAAAATTCAAAATAATTGTGAAGATCATCAAAATCAACATTTAGATAAAGAAAAATATGCTGCGCTTGGTCGCTGGCTTGCAAGGCTTCGTTTAGAGCGTAAGAAAATAGAGCATTTAAAAGATCCAAAAGAAAATAATGCAGAAAAAGAAAACAATTCGGGAAACAGCAGAAGTCAGCTTTTAACTTCAGAGCGTATTGCAGCATTGGATGCAATCGGTATGGTTTGGGATGTTCCTGATTTTATATGGGAGAAAAATTTTACCGCTGCGAAAAAATATTACGACAAACATGGGGATTTGGATGTACCGCTATATTATGTGGATGCAGAGGGAATCCGGCTTGGAAGATGGATTGCAGGGCAGAGAAAGCATTGGAACGAAAGCAAAAATCAGAAAACTCAAACAGAAGAAAGTAATGCAAAAGATAAAAAGATATGCGCAGAAGAGGTAAAACAAAATAAAAGTTCTAAGAACCGTTTAACACAAGAACAAGCAGAACGTCTGACCGCGATCGGAATGAATTGGGATGGAAAAAATTATACAACATGGGAAAAATCTTATACCGCAGCAAGCGAATATTACAAACAGTATGGAAATTTGGATGTTCCAGCAAATTATTGTTCAAAAGATGGCTATAAGTTAGGGCGATGGATTCGGCGGCAGCGCGAAGTTTATGGAGAAACTGTAAAAGAACTGTATTACAGAAAAAATGATTTTGAGTTATCAGAAGAAAATACACCGAATCAGGATTCTTTGGAAGATAAGGAACAAAAACAAATTTTACCAAATCAAGATTCTTTGAAAGATAAAGAACAGAAACAAATTTTACCAAATCAAGATTCTTTGGAGGATAACGAGCAAAAACAAACTACACCAAATCAGGATTCTTTGGAGAATAAAGAGCAAAAACAAACTACAGTTAAGAAAAATATAGGGAAAGAACAACAAGTAGAAATAGAAATTCATGGTTCAAACGTGGATTTTACACGAATTCAAAAACTAGAGCAGATTGGAATGATCTGGGATGGAAACTATTCCTGGGAGAAAAAATTTCAGCTTGCCAAGCAATATTGGAAGGAACATGGAAATTTAAAAATGCCAAGCGATTATGTTGTGGAGGGTGTCTGGCTGGATCGCTGGCTGCGGGAACAAAAGAAAAGAATGCAGGACAGTACAGAGTTTGAAAAAGAAATACAACTACAGGGCGAATCAAAAAAGAAAACAGCAAAACCACTTACTGAGATCCAAAAAATAAAATTGCAATCCATTGGTATCCAGCCTGGAATTTCACAGGTAGAACTTGCATGGAAACAGCAGTATAACGAGGCGAAAGAATTTTATAACAAATATGGAAATCTTTCGATTCCAAAACGGTATGTCGGAACAACAGGAAGAAATCTTGGTCTATGGCTGCAAAGACAACGTGAAGGAAAGCGAAATGGTCGCTTATCCAGCTGGCAGGTCTCAAGTCTGGAAGGGATTGGAATGATCTGGGAATCGGATTTGCCATGGCAGACTGGATTTCGTCATGCAAAAATTTATGTTCAGGAAAACGGGGATTTGGCAGTTCCAAACAGTTATATCTGCGAGGATGGCTACCGTCTCGGAAAATGGATTTCCAACCAGAGACTGGCATATCACGGCGGTTCCAGCAAACCATTGGATTTAGAACAGATACGGCAGTTAGAAGAAATCGGGATGATTTGGAGAGCAAAGCCGGGAAGAGCGAAAAAAAAGATTCAAAATGGAAAAGGAAAATTTTAAACTTTGGAAATGAAACCGCTGTACAACAAAAAATTTTTTCAATAAAAATACTTTATAGAGAAATAAAAACCTCTGCAAGCAACAAGAATTGATAAGATGCTTTAAAATTCTCTTTTTACAAAAGGGGAGGAAAAAGAAACCCATGAAATGAAAAAATAATCTGCCAAGTGATTTTACTCTTGAAAGCGAAGAATAGAAAGCGATTGTATTTTTCTGGATGGAAAGCAGGATTGGAGCTTTAAAAGAAAAAGGGAGAGCATCTTCTTTTGCGAACTGTGTGATTGCTCTGGAAGAGCAATTTATCCCTTGGAGAGAATCATATCAGAACGATATGGTATATTAAAAAAATTTGTTAAGGAAAGAGGAGTACAATGTCAGGAAATCAAAATCAGAAAAAATTTTCAAAAATACAAAAACTGATTGGCATGACGGTCTTGATTTTAGGAGCCTCTTTTCTTGGACTATCTGTAATTGCGAAAAGAAAAAAGAAAGATTCCGTCTATGCTGACAATCCTTCGCAGAAAAATCCCATGGAAGGAAAAAAAGTTGTTTTTATAGAAGATGAAAACGATGCCGAAAATGCGGATGGTGTCCGGGGGCATTTGGAAGCGGTAGAGGATGCGGAAAATTTTCAGAAATCAGGATTTTATCACCGCTATGGAAAACGTGCGATGGATGTTATGGTTTCTTTTTTCGGTTTGGTTTTTCTTTCTCCGATTTTCCTTGGCATTGCAATTGCAATAAAAATCGATGATCCAGGTCCTGTTTTGTTTGCGCAGAAACGCTTAGGAAAGAACAAGCAGTATTTTCAACTGCATAAATTTCGCAGTATGAAAATGTCAGCGCCGCACGATGTTCCAACACATCAGTTAAAACAGCCGGAGCAGTATCTGACCAGAGTGGGAAGATTTCTGCGCGCCCACAGCCTGGACGAGCTGCCGCAGCTCTGGGATATCTTTTTGGGCAATATGTCAATCATTGGACCAAGACCAGCACTTTGGAATCAGGATCTTTTGGTGGCAGAGCGCGAGAAGTATGGAGCAAATCAGATCAAGCCAGGGTTGAGCGGATGGGCGCAGATTCATGGGCGCGACGCGATTGAGATAAAAGAAAAAGCAAGGCTGGATGGGCAGTATGTAAAAAGGGAAAGTCTGCTTTTTGATATCCGCTGTTTTTTCGGGACGGTAGGAAAAGTAGTTCAGGACGATACTGTAGTCGAAGGTGGAACAGGGAGGATGGAAAATAATGCGGTACATTGGAATACGGCAGAGAGGTTTGAATTGCCTATTCCGGCAGAAACTTTATCGAATCTTGATTTAACAGAAGAACTTCATATCTTAATTGCTGGAGAAGGTTCTTACATAGGGCGATCATTTCAAATTTATTTATCGCAGTGGAAGAATTATCAAGTGGATACATTTGATACAAGAACAAGCAGATGGAAAGAAATGAATTTTTCTGGATATGATGTTGTATATTTTGTCGCTGGTATTGCTCATATCAAAGAAACAAAGGAAAATAGATACCTTTATTATAAAATTAATCGGGACTTGGCAGTTGCGATTGCAGAAAAAGCAAAAAAAGAAGGTGTAAAACAGTTTCTTTATTTAAGTTCCATGAGTGTTTACGGAAAGGTTACAGGAACCATTAACTTAAGTACAGCGGTCTGTCCAGTGGATTCTTATGGTAAATCCAAATGGGAAGCGGAACAGCGTTTATGGCAGTTAAGATCTGAAAAATTTATTGTGTCGATTGTTCGTCCCCCTATGGTTTATGGAATGGGATGCAAAGGAAATTATCAGACTTTGCGGAAGTTTGCGATTCGTTTTCCTTTCTTTCCAGAATATAAAAATCAGAGAAGTATGCTGTATATTGATAATCTTTCTTCTGCTGTTCGAGGAATGATTCATAACAAAAAATCAGGAGTATACTTCCCGCAAAATTTGGAATACATCCAAACTTGTGAAATGGTAAAAACAATTACAAAAGCTTATGGAAAGAAATTTTATGGAATAAAGTGGCTTCATATCCCAGTGAAACTTGCAGCAAGCAAAATCAAAGTATTTCAGAAGGTATTTGGCACACTCGTTTATGACCAGAAGATAAATGTACCTGAAGAATGGATTGCAGTAAAAGAGAATCAAAAAAGTATTTATATTGCGGAAGGAGTTTTTAATTCAGAACAAAAGGATGCAGAAAAAAAATCAAAAAGTATTCAAACAGAGAAACCGATTTTAAATTTAGAAAGAACAATAGAAGATAAGAAAAACATTCAAAGAAAACAAAATTTAAATTTGAATAGGGAAACAGAACAACAAGTTCCTTTGGTAACAGTTCTTACAGTCTCCTATCAAAGTGAAAATACAATTGCAAGGACAATAGAGTCGGTACTGAATCAGACGTATTCAAATATTGAATATATCATTGTTGATGGGGCGTCAAAAGATAGAACTGTAGAAGTAGCAAAATCTTATCAAAAACAGTTTGATAAAACAAAAGGACGTTCTCTGCTGATAATTTCCGAGCCGGATCAGGGCATGTATGACGCTCTAAACAAAGGAGCAGTTTTGGCTCATGGAAAATTAGTGGGACAGATCAATGCAGATGATTTTTATGAGCCGGACGCAGTTGCGACAATGGTAAAATTGTATAAAAAAACGCATTATGATGTGGCTTGGGGAAGTATCCGCGTTTATAAACCAACAGGATGTATGATAAAACATGCGAAAATTGGAACGTTGTGGACAACAAGCGGATGGTGTCATCCGGGGATGTTTTCGAAAAGAGAAATCTTACTGGAATTTCCTTATGCATGTAAGTCCATGTACGATGATTTTGATTTTATTACAACAGTATGGCAGGCAAAGAAGAAAATTCAAACAACAGACAAAGTGGTTTCTAATTTTTCCTTTGGCGGAATGAGTACAAAAAAAGAATGGAAAGAAGTTAAAAAACGTGTAGATCTCCTCGCTGGAATTTACAGGAAACATGGAATGAGCAAATGGTATTATTTCCAGAGATGGGGAGTAGAATTGGCGAAGTATTTGATGGGGTAGTTAAAGAATGAATGGAAAAAAAGTAGCGATTGATCTGACCTGGGTAAGACCTCAAAAAGTAGGAGGAACCGAGTCTTGTATTCGAAATCTTTTGGATGGAATATCAAAAATTAATACAAATGGAATTTCTTTTGTTTTACTTGTTACAAAAGATAACCTAAACAGTTTTCAGAGTTATCAAACGTATGCCTGTTTTCAGCTCCTGCAATGTAATACTGTATCAAATGTTCAGTGGAAACGTCTTTTATGGCAAAATTTAAAGATGGGAAGAATGTTAAAAAGATTGGGGATTTTTGTGTGTTTGGAACCTGTTTATGGAAAACCTTTTTTGGGGACAAAGAAGATTTCTTTTGTTACTACGATACATGATCTTCAAGCAAAACATTATCCACAGTATTTTAGCAAAGCAAGAGTTCTCTGGATGAAAATAAGCTGGAAAAATGCAGTTAGAACATCCGACAAAGTGATTGCTATTTCAAAGTATGTAAAAAAGGATATTTTAAATACGTATCCTATACCAGAAAATAAGGTAAAAGTTATTTATAATGCAGTGGTATTAAACAGTAAAGAATGTGCAGAGAAAACCAGATTAAAAGAGTATGGAGTGGAACAGGAAAAGTATTATTATACAGTTTCTTCATTATTTCTTCACAAGAATTTAAAAACGCTGATTCTGGCTATGGCAGAATTAAAAAAAAGAAATTCAAAAGAATTTTATCCATTGATTGTATCTGGAATTGGAGGAAGAAATCGGGAGGAATTAGATTCGCTGATTGTAAAACATAAATTAGAGAATCATATTATTTTTACTTCGTTTGTCGATAATGCCGATCGAAATATGCTTTATCAGAATTGCAAAGCATTTTTATTTCCAAGTATTTTTGAAGGCTTTGGGATGCCGCCAATCGAGGCAATGGCAATGGGAGTTCCTGTTCTGACAACTCGATGTACAAGTTTAAAAGAAGTGACCAGAGGACTGTTAAATTATGTAGAACATCCGCTTGATCCAATGGAATGGGCAGATCGACTAGAAGGAGAATTAAAACTTCCAGAAACAGAAGAAGTTTTAAACTGGCTCAAACGATATCAGTGTTCTGCGATAGCAGAAAAGTATGTGAAATTATTTAATGAATTATTTTAAAATTATCAGAAAAACAGAAAGATCTATTTTAGAAGAAAACTATATTTTTATAAAATACAAAAATAAAAATTTAGTTCTATGTCAATGGCAGGAGAGAAGTAGTTATGGAAGGTATATATGTATGTCTGGTATTATACATTTTGTTTGATTTGCTATGTTATTGTATAGTGAGTAAATATAATTCCAGTTATTTTAATAGTTGGACAGTGAATTTTGCTACTAATATGTTAGTACGTTTAATGCCTTTTATAATTACAGTAAATCGGTATTATCATATGCAAAGGGCAGTATGGACTTTTATTTTCATACTTTTTTTGTCAAGAGCTTTTGAACTTATTGGTTATATTGTTGGTTATAGGATAAATACAAAAAAATTAGAATGTTTTTTTCCAGTTCAACCATATTCAAAAAGAAGATATCCGATTTATCTTAAATTATCTATCTTGGGTATGATTATTTCATTTTTGATATTGGCGTATCGGGGAGGAGGAATTGCTTTATGGTTGTTTCATACAAGAGAAGCTTATATTACGCAAAGGGCAGGAAATGGGATCTGGTATATTTTATTTGAACTGATGATATTGCTGATTGCATTGTTGATTATTTGTATATCAAGTGAGAAAAAAAAGGCTATTTATTTGTATGCAATTCCAGTGATTGCCTCTTACTTTACTGGTTCCAAGGGATATTTTTTGGGAGTGATTGTATTATTTTTTTTGTATTATGACGCTTTTGTAAAAAAAATAAAATTTTCACATTTGGTATTATTAGGAAGTATTGGTTTAGCGGGTCTGATTGTTTTATTGATGGTACAGTCGAATATCTCATTACTTCAATATTCGGATTATTATTCAAGATTTTTGGATTATCTGCATGATACAGAAGGGACAGGCGAATTTTTTTATGGAAAACTTTCCTTCGAGGATACATTCTGGAAAATGGTACCTAGAGCTTTATACAAAGAAAAACCGTTTGTATATGGTCAGTTAAGGATTGTTGCACGGTATATACCAGTTAGTTCTATTGAGGCAGGAAATACTCCTTCTTTCAGCCAATTTATTTTGCCTTATGCGGATTTTGGATTTTTTGGAGTTGCTGTACACAGTTTTTTTCTTCAGTATTTTAGAGGAATTTTAGAAAAGTATTTTAGAAAAAAATTATACAAAAAAGAAATATATTTTAATTTGTTTTTTTGCTACTGTATAATAAATTTTCTTACTCCAGTAAATCTCGTAATAGTATATATTGTTATAATTTACATTTTTTTGACCTTTATTCAGAAAGTAAAATTAAAAGATATAAAAGGAAAACGAATAAAATTTGGAAAAATAAGTTTGAAATTAAAAATGCACTAAAGTTGAGTTTGAAATAAAAAATAATTTAAAGAATATTAAGAAATGTTTAGGATAGTTTATAAATAAAACAGTGTAATTTTAGATATATAAAAATTATCCTCACAAAATGAAGAAAAGGATGACTGCAATGATAATAGATTTGCTTTTGCTTGTAAATATTATAATTCCTGTATTCTATGCTGTTCACAAAGGTGTAGGGAAAGGAAAAGTCCGAATAAACCATACAGTTTGTTTTTCCTTTGGATTTGTGTATTACTGGGTCTTGCCGATTGTTTTCTTTCGATATTTCCCAGATATTAACGATGTCTATTATCAAAGCATAATGAGTATGTATCAAACAATGAAAAATGATAATTTAATCTTTTATTTGATATCAATTTTATTGATTTATTGTGCGTTTATGGCAGGAACATCCGTTCATTGGAATGATACAAATAGAAAAATATCAGAATTTAAATTGAAATTTCGAATGGAAAAAGTCTGTTTTGCATTTATGTTTTTTTTGTTTTTGTTTGCTGCTTTTAAGAATCGTTCTATTCTATTTTCAGGATATTTGTCAGAGATGGAACGACAGTTTGCAGGGATGTTTTCTGCGATTCTTTTAATGATCTGCGCAGGAACACTGATGCATATTGTATATTCATCAGAAGAGAGGTTTTTAAAAGGAATAAAATCTTTTTGGTTTGTATTATTTCTTGTGATAGCAGTAACCCTTTTATCAACAGGCGGAAGACTTTATGTTGTATCGGGGATTGTGGCGTTTCTTTGTTTGTACACTGTGTTTTATCACCCAATAAAGATTCAGCATTTGATAAGAATTGCAATACTTGGAATGGGAGGAATGGCTATTTGGGGATATTTGCGAATTGGAGGAAAAAATGCAATACTGTTAAATTCTATTTATTATCTAGTTACAGAGCCAATCTATGATGCATATTCCCTTGTAAAATATTTAAGTTCCTATCAGATTGCACTCTTTCATATTCCGGTATCATTATCAAGCAGTTTTTTAAATCTGGTACCTACTCTTCTTTTTCCAAAGAAGGCTGATTATATTGTATCGTATGAAAAACTTGAATATTACATAAATGCGCCATTGGGGGGGGGTATCAAGTTTTGCATCATTTAACATTGATTTTGGTTTAATTGGAAGCATGATTTTTATTTTTCTTTTATCTGCATGGCTGCAAAAAATTGCAAAAAGAAATGGTAAGGTATGGAAAGTGATTTATGCGATGACATGTTCTAGTTTGATGTTTACATTTTTTAGAGATCCGTTTTCTGTTTCTATTGTAAAGTATATGTTTGAGTATTCATTTCTTGTTCCATGTATTTTAAATTTTGTATATAAAGAAAAAAGAGATGCCTATACTCTAAATAATTTAGAAAATTATTAAAATAACAAAGAATTATTATAAAGGGAGGAAAAATGCCATTATTTTCAATTATTACAATATCCTATAATGAAAAAGATCGTATAGGAAAAACTTTGGAATCTGTCTATCAGCAAACTTGTCAGGATTATGAATATATTTTGGTGGATGGTTTATCAACGGATGGAACGTATCAGATAATCGAAATTTATAAAGAAAAATTCAGCAAAAAATGTGTGAATTATATCACAATTTCAGAAAAAGATTCTGGAATTTATAATGCTATGAATAAGGGGATAAAATTATCAAAGGGAGAATGGCTTATCTTTTTAAATGCAGGAGATTATTTTTGCGAAGAAAATGTTTTAAAGCAAATAAAGAAATATCTTTCGAAAGGTACAGATATTGATATTTTGTGCGGAGACTTTATAGCTGAAATTTGTGATTTATATAAATATATGCATGTGCCAAAATCCAGTAAACAAACATGGCTGAATCTCTTGAATCACCCATATAATCATCAAAGTACTTTTGTGCGTGGAAATCTTATGAAAAAGGATTTATATGATGAAGGATACAAAATAGCTGCTGATTATAATTTTTTATTAAGTAGTTATTTAAAAAAAAGGATTTTTATAAAAATAAATATCCCAATCGCTGTTTTTGCAATTGGTGGTATAAGTACATCAAATATGATTAAAGCATGTGAAGAAACATTAAAAATTCAATACCTTCAAAGAGCAATTTCAAAAAAAGAATATATTGATAAAAGAAAACAGTTGAAAAAGTATAAAGTTTGGATATGGTTTAAAGATAGTATAAAGAAGTTGTTGCCCGAAATATGTTTAAAAGTATTATACAAAAGAAAAGGTTATACAAAAAATTTTGAAAGTATTATAAAAGGCAGTTTTAATAAATAAGTATATCAGAGAAGAAGATTCTTGTCTTCCAGAGCAATAAATAATTTATTTATTACAAGATTCTTTGTTTGATATGTTTCTTGTGGATTAAGGGAATATAGATTTTGTTTTATCAGTGTAAGATATATCTTTGATAATATTTTGTAGATGGATAAAATAATAGTGATATAGACAAAATATTTAAGATAGATAAATATTTATAGTAGTGGTGAATGATATGGATAAAATAAAAAAATTCCATAATATAAATAGATCAGGAATTTCTTATAATATGTTAATCAGTGGGATTTGTAAACCATTATCTATGGTTTTAAGTTATCTTTATGTTCCAATTGTTTTAAGCTATCTTGGAGTGGAAAAATATGGAGTATGGTCTACAATTTTAATGATTTTATCATGGATTAGTTATTTTGATATTGGAATTGGAAATGGTTTGAGAAATAAACTTACAGAGTCCATCAACAAAAAGGACGGGAAAGAAAAAAAGTTAATATCTTCTGCTTACGTATTTATTACAGTAATTATGATAGGAATAGCAATGATATTTGCAGCTGCAGCATCTTTTGTTGACTGGAATAAGATTTTTGGAATTTCGGAACCAGAGGAAAATCTTACTGCTATAATAATTGTAAGTGTTATATTTGTTGCTGTTAATTTTATATTATCAATTTGTAAAAATATATTATATGCATTACAAAAAGCAGGTAGCGTTAGTTTTATGGAGCTGATGGTACAAGTTATAAATTTTGTTAGTCTATTGATTATCAAACAAAAAACAAATGGAAATTTATTCACTATGGCTGTGATTTATGGTACATCTATGATTATTGTCAATTTAGCAGCTAGCTTTTTTATCTATGGAAAGAAGAAAGAAATTAGACCAGAGATCACTCAGGCAAATATGGAAGTGGGAATTGGACTTACAAAATTAGGAATACAATTTTTTGTAATCCAAGTTTGTACACTTATTCTTTTTACAACAGATAATTTGATTATTTCTTATTTGTATGGTGCTGTTAAAGTTACGCCATATTCTACAGTAATAAAAATGTTTCAGGCTATAACAGGTTTGTATGCAGCGCTGCTTACGCCAGTATGGAGTGCAGTTACTAAGATAAAAACAGAACATCAGTATAACAGATTGGAGGAGATGATAAAAAAATTACGGTTGATTATGTTACCTTTTGCTGTGGGAGTGATTTTATTGATGATAGTATTTCGACCTGTTATGAAAATATGGCTTAGACAAGAACTTGATTTCGATTCTTCTTTGATTGTATTTGGAGGAATTTATTGTTTGTTAAATAATTGGTGTAATACTTATGCTTCAGTGGCAAATGGTTTAGAACTTATGACAGTATCAATATGGGTTGCAGGAATTCAGGCGATAATAAATATTCCATTATCTTTAATTTTTGCTGAGAAATTTGGAATGAAAAGTACAGGCGTTTTAGCAGGAACTGTAGTAAGTATGATGATAGCAGCAGTAATACAGCCAATCGCTGTAAAGAAAGAAATAAAAAAGTCAATGCGAAATAAACTTCACGCTGGGGAAATGAGGTAAAAATGAAAATTTCTGTTTATCAACCATCTCTGATGGGAAATGAAAAAAAGTATGTGGATGATTGTCTTGATACTTCATGGATTTCATCAAAAGGAAAGTATAATGAATTATTTGCCGGTCATTTTTCTGATTATATCGGCACAAAGTATGCGACAACAGTTGCTAATGGTACTCTTGCACTACATCTTGCACTTATGGCTTTAGGAATTGGAATAGGAGATGAAGTAATTATCCCATCTTTTACTTATGTAGCATCTGCAAATGCAGTGAAGTATACAGGAGCAGAAGTGGTTTTTGCGGATTCTCTTGAAGAAACATGGCAAATTGACCCAAGTGATATCGAAAGAAAAATTACTCAAAAAACAAAAGCTATTATGCCAGTTCATCTTTATGGGCATCCCTGTGACATGGACAAAATTATAGAGATTGCAAGAAAAAATAGGCTGTTTATAATTGAGGATTGTGCAGAAGCGATCGGCTCTGAATATAAAGGATATAAAGTAGGATCATTTGGAGACATTGCAGCGTTTAGTTTTTTCGGAAACAAAACAATTACTTGCGGCGAAGGCGGTATGATAATGACAAATGACAAGACGTTATTTGAGCGAGCTGTTCATATTAAAGGGCAGGGACTTGCGGAACATCGTGAATATTGGCATGATATTGTAGGATACAATTATCGAATGACAAATATTGCTGCTGCAATTGGATTAGCACAATTGGAGCAGATTGATTATTTTATTAAAAGAAAAATTGAAATTGCCTGTATGTATAAAAAAGAATTGTCAGGCTTACCAGTAAAAATACATCCTTCATCTGACAATGTAAAGCATACATATTGGATGGTTTCTATTGTATGTGATGATTTGGAGGATAGAGATAAGTTAAGAGAGTATTTAAAGAAAAAAGAAATTGAGACAAGACCAACCTTTTATCCTGTACATACTATGCCAATGTATGATAAAAAGTATCAGAAACTTCCTATAGCAGAAAAATTGGGATGGTCAGGAATCAATGTACCAAGTTATCCTGCACTAAAAAATGAAGAAGTACAATTTGTATGTGATAATATAAGAGAATACTTTTCTTTAAGATCATTTGTATGAGAAAAAATTATAAAGAATCCAGAAATATATATTATTTTAAGTTGTAAAATTCTTATATAAATGATTTGTATTATAAAGATTAGGTTATCAAATTTTTATAAATTCGATAAATGGATTTTTTTAGAAGAAAAGATTATAAATAACCCAAAAATTAAAAATATAATATCATTTGTCAGTAACGGAATGGGAGGAAAAATGGAAAGAATTTCAATAATTGGCTGCGGTGGTCATGCGCGAAGCGTTGTTGATATATTAGCCAGTAATAAGAATAATGTTGATGTTACATTTTATGATCCGTGCATAAAACAAGGTGAGAAAATCTTGGGGGGGGTATAATTGCGTTGTTCTAAAACCAGAGAGTAAGTTTGACAGTAAAAAGTTATTTATAGCAATCGGAGACAATGAAAGAAGAAAGGATTACGTATCGAAATATAAGCGCGATACTGAACTAAGTTTTATTTCTATTATTTCAAAAAATGCGTATGTAAGTCAATTTGCAGCGATAAATGATGGAGTGTTAATTGCAGATGGAGCACATATTGGACCAGAAGCAAAGATAGGGGCATTTTCTATTATCAATACAAATGCGGTAATTGAGCATGAGGTTAGAATTGGAGAGTATTGTCATATCAGTGTAAACACATCTGTATGCGGAAAAAGTAAAATAGGAAATAATGTTTTTCTTGGTGCTGGAACTGTTGTAAAAGAAGAAGTCAGTATTTGTGATTATGTAGTAGTCGGGGCTGGAGGAATTGTGATTTCTAATATTACAGAACCTGGTACTTATGTTGGCTGTCCAGTGCGAAAGATAAAATAGAACTTAGTCTATCCTTTCTAAAAAAAGGAAAAACTTTGTGCTGCCGCACAAGATTCCTTTTGAGATATAGAGCCGTCAGCTAACGGTAGAATGAGAGGAAAAATGAAAGTAATTTTATGTGGTTATCACTGGACAGGATGTAAAGCGTTGGAGATGCTTTTGGATAGAGGATACAGAGTATTTGTGTACACTCATAAGATGAAAAATGCAGTTGCTGATTTAGAAGGGTTGTGTAGAAAAAGAGGAGTAGAATATAGTTTGGATAAAATATCAGTGCAAAATATGCCATTTTCTCCAGATATTATATGTTCTGTTTATTATCGATATATGATTGCTCAAGAAGTAATTACAGTTGTAAAAGGAAAAATTTTTAATTTACATCCAGCGTTATTGCCGAAATATCGTGGATGCAGCAGTTTGACTTGGGCAATGATTATGGGAGAAAAAGAATGCGGATATACTTTTCACTATGTTGATGAAGGATGTGATACGGGAAAAATTATTGTACAAAATAAAATAAAAATTGAAGATTTTGATACGCAGCTTACATTATATAACAGAGTGATGTTTGAATCAATGCATTTTTTTTTGGAAGCGTTTGATAAGGTGATTGAAGGGTATCCAGGAATTGAACAAACGGGCGAAGCATCGTATTATAAACGAGGTTGCCCGATGGATGGAAAGATTACAGATAATATGAATGAGCAGTTAAAGGAAAGATTGATTCGGGCGATGATTTATCCTCCTTATCCAATGGCTGAATATAAAGGACAGGAAGTTGATACTTGGATTAATTATAAGAAATTGGAGAGTAAAGATTAAAAGTATTATTTTTTAAACAGTAGGGTAATAAATTAAATTGTCGTTTATTACGAAAAAATAAGATTTAAATTTTAGTTTGTTTCAAATAAAAAAATGTTCTTAGCAATAAATAAAATGAAAAAACAACTTGGATTAAAATGGCATATACGCGATAGAGTGGAGGAGAATGTGGAAAAATTGAGAATAGGAATAGATGCGTCGTCTTTTTGCGGATGGGGCGGCGGTATTGATTTTATTGCAATGATTGCGGAGGCATTAGAAAGTACAGGAAAAGTTCAAACGTTTCTTATCATTGGAAAAGATTCGATCTTTGGAATATTATGGAATGGATTAAGTTTTATAAAACGAACAGGATTTCATTTAAAAAAATATAAAATAAATAAGAGACAAAGAAATGTGAATATTATAGAGAGTTTTCATTATTGCTCTCCAAATACAAAACCCATTTTTTATAAAAAAACAGAAACTAGAATTATCAATAACCGAGAAAAACAGCAATTAAAATGCTTAAAGAAAAATAAAATAGATATTATTATGCCATCTATGTATTGTGATTCTGAAAAATTTTCTGTTCCAAGAATAGGATATATTTATGATTTTCAACATAAGTATTTTCCAGATTTTTTTACCAAAAAAGAGATTTACAATCGCAATAAATTATTTCAGCGTCAATTAAAAAATTCAAAGTATTTGATTGTCAATGCTTGGGATGTGGCAAAAGATATTAAAAAATTTTATCCGAATGAGAAGTGTAAAATTATTGTACTTCCATTTAAACCATTTCAGAAGTCGACAATAGAATTTAAGCCTGAAATTGAAAAATATCATCTGCCAGATAAATATTATATTATATGTAATCAATT
Source organism: uncultured Lachnospiraceae bacterium (assembly GCA_947086895.1). Classification (GTDB taxonomy): domain Bacteria; phylum Bacillota; class Clostridia; order Lachnospirales; family Lachnospiraceae; genus RGIG4057. The sequence goes on from CAMUAR010000047.1 coordinate 19,252, forward strand.
TTGGATGCATAAATCTCATATTACTGCTTTTGAAGCTTTAGAACAATTATATCGAAGTGGAAAAAGAGATATTCATATTGTATGTACAGGAAAAATGGAAGATACTAGAAATCGCAAATTTATTGATAACTTGCAACATCGAATTGACACAATGGAGTGCAGAAAGAATATTCATTTATTGGGATATATTCCTAAGGATGATCAGATTGCTATAATGAAAAAAGCAGTTGGGTTGATTCAGCCTACTTTATTTGAAGGAGGACCCGGAGGAGGTTCTACATATAATGCGTTGTGTTTGGGAATAACCTGCTTACTTTCCGATATTCCAGTAAACAGGGAAGTAATTGGTTATGATAATGTGTTTTTCTTTGAAAGGGAAAACGTACAACAATTAGCGCAGTTAATGGAGGCACATAGGAATGATACCCCAATAGAAGAAGAAATTTTAAAGAAAAGGGTTGAATCAAATAGAAAAGCCTACGGAGAATTTTTAATTGCTAAATTAGAAAATATAATTGCAGCAAATAAATAAAAGTTATAGAAGCAATTGGTGTGAAAAATAAGTCTGATCGCTTATTTTTCACATTCGAATTTGTGCCGGAGTGTCATAAATTCAAGTCGCAGGTTTAAGAGCTAACATTTGACTCATGTATCTACGCAAAAGTACTCCGGTATGGGGGATTATCATGACACAAGAATATTTTGTACCAGAGTCTGCTTCTGTTGTTTTATCAAATCGTATTATTTATACTCCATCAGTCTTTGCGCGGGATTCTCTTTTTTATCTTCAGGAAGTTGGTGCGCTTACAGCGATAAAACCACATACATCCTGTCGTTCTAATTTACATTCTTATCTTTGCTTTCTTGTAAATACAGGTACTGGAACATTAGAATATAAAAAAAGAACATACCATTTATCAGAAGGAGATGTTGTTTTTATTGATTGTCAAAAAGGATATTGTCATTCTACAGGAAATATAGAATCTTGTGATTTGCCAACTGTGAAAAAAGCAATTTGTTCTGTGGATAATAAAAATAATTTATGGACACTACAATGGTGTCATTTTTATGGCTCGGCGGTAGCTTCTATTTATGATAAATATTTAAAACGTGGTGGTGAGCCAGTATTTCATTCTGATAATCCTTCTGTTTTTGAAGATCTTTTTCATCAATTAGAAAATGTGGCTTCTTCGGAAGATTATATTAGGGATATGAAAATCAATGTTCTTTTGGCATCTCTTTTGGAATGTCTTATGTCATATTCGTGGAATCCTAAAAGTTCTGTGTGTGCTAGAGAACGGCAGGAATTACATATTATTAAAAGTTATATTGATGAAAATTATGCCAAAAAGATTACTCTTCAGATATTAGCAAACCAGTTTTTTCTTGATAAATCTTATTTATGTAAAATATATAAAGAACAATATGGAGTCAGTTTAAATCGTTATATTTCAGAAAAAAGAATTACGGAAGCAAAACGACTTTTGCGGTTTAGCAATATGACAATGGAACAAATAGGAGATAAAGTAGGATACGAAGATGGAAATTATTTTAGCAGAGTATTTAAAAAATTAGAAGGATGCAGTCCGAGAGAATACAGGAAAAATTGGTGAAATCCTAGAACTGTAAAAAAACAAATATTGTGCTAATTTATTTTATAATTGTTTCTTCTATAAAAAACTATTTTTTGTTAAGCTGGTATCTGTACATGGTAACAATAATTTTTTTATACTGTATTAATTATTTTTGTTATGCGAAGATTGTTGTTTTACAATAAAGGAAAGTTGAGGGAACAAATTGAAAAAAGCACTTATCACAGGAATTACTGGGCAGGACGGTTCTTACTTGGCAGAGCTGTTGTTGGAAAAAGGATATGAAGTCTATGGGATGATACGAAGGTCTTCCGTGGATTATCGGGAGCGTATCGCACATTTAGAAGGAATTTCAAATTTTCATCTAAAATTTGGTGACTTGGGAGATTCCATCAGCCTTGTGAAGTTGATTGGAGAGATTAGACCAGAAGAAATTTATAATCTTGCAGCGCAAAGTCATGTGCAAGTTTCTTTTGATGTTCCAGAGTATACGGCGGATGTGGTAGCTACAGGTGTACTTCGGCTTTTGGAGGCAGTGCGGGTTTGTGGTCTGGAAAAGACTTGTAGATTTTATCAGGCCTCTACTTCTGAACTTTATGGGAAAGTGGAGGAAGTTCCACAATGTGAAACAACACCATTTCATCCATATAGTCCTTATGCTGTTGCAAAACAGTATGGTTATTGGATTATAAAGGAATATCGCGAAGCATATCGTATGTTTTGTTGTTCTGGTATTTTATTTAATCATGAGAGTGAACGGCGCGGTGAAACATTTGTTACAAGAAAAATTACGCTTGCTGCGGCTAGGATTGCGCAGGGAAAACAGGATAAGATTTATTTGGGAAATCTTTCTAGTTTGCGTGATTGGGGTTATGCAAAAGATTATGTAGAATGCATGTGGAGGATTCTTCAACATGAAAAGCCAGATGATTTTGTGATTGCTACAGGGGTGCAGCATTCTGTACGAGAATTTGCAGAGTTAGCATTTCATTATGCTGGAATTGAGCTAGAATGGCAGGGCGAAGGTATCGAAGAAAAAGGAGTTGACAAAAAGACCGGAAAAGTAATTGTCGAGGTAAGCCCAGACTTTTATCGTCCTACGGATGTTGTAAATCTTTTGGGAAATCCAGAAAAAGCAAAAAGAGAACTTGGATGGAATCCTGAACAGACAAGTTTTGAACAGCTTGTTCAGATTATGGTTAAACATGATATGGAAAAGGTAGCTGTAGAAAAAGTCGACGAACATATTAAAATGAATTTGGCAGAGTATCTGGAAAAAGGAGTTGTAAAATAGAAAATAACCGCAACAGCAGAGAAAGTAAAAATTGGATGAATTGTAGTATGTTTTAAAAAGAAATAATATCAGCCAGGTATGAAATGGAGATTTTATTATGGAGAAAAATGCAAAAATCTATGTAGCTGGACACTGTGGTATGGTTGGTTCTGCAATTATGCGTGAGTTGAAACGGCAGGGTTATACCAATCTTATTACCAAAACTCATAAAGAGCTTGACTTATGCAGGCAGGATGCTGTAGAAAAATTTTTCGCAGAAGAGAAACCAGAGTATGTTTTTCTTGCTGCTGCTAAAGTTGGCGGTATTGCTGCAAATAAAGAGGCGCTTGCAGACTTTATGTATCATAATATTACTTTGGAGATGAATGTGATTCACTCTGCCTGGCAAAATGGGTGCAAAAGATTAGAATTTCTTGGTTCTTCTTGTATTTATCCGCGTATGGCTCCACAGCCAATGTCAGAAAATTGTCTGCTTTCAGGTAAGCTGGAGAAAACAAACGAAGCCTATGCACTGGCAAAAATTTCTGGGCTAAAATATTGTGAGTTTTTAAATAAACAATATAAAACGGATTATATTTCTGTTATGCCAACAAATCTCTATGGACCAAAGGATAATTATCATCCGTTGCACAGCCATGTTCTTCCAGCTTTTATCCGTCGTTTTCATAAAGCGAAAGAAGAAGGTCTTGAAGAAGTTACATGCTGGGGAGATGGCTCTCCACTGCGTGAATTTTTGTATGTGGACGATCTTGCAAATTTATGCGTATTTTTGATGAATCATTATCATGGAAATGAAACAGTAAATGCTGGCACAGGAAAAGAATTAAGTATTAAAGAATTGGCAGAACTTGTTGCAAAAGTAGTTGGATATCGAGGAAAAATTTTATGGGATACCACAAAACCAAATGGTACTCCAAGGAAACTTTTAGATGTAAGCAAAGCTTTAGAATTGGGATGGAAGTACAAAACGGAGTTGGAAGATGGAATTCAGTTAGTTTATGAAGATTTCCTTTGTAATCCTATCAGAGCAGAATAATAGTCAATTTAACAAATGAAAATTTCTATTATCACAAAAATTTTTAAATATGCAAAAGTTGAAAATTAAAAATTCAACTCCAGAATAAGAGAAAAGATAAGAGGGACTATGAATATTATATTATTATCTGGTGGTTCTGGAAAACGCTTATGGCCGCTTTCTAATGATATTCGATCAAAACAATTCATCAAAATTTTTAAAAAGAAAGACGGCAGTTATGAATCCATGGTTCAGCGTATGTATCAACAAATTAGGGAAGTAGATGTTCATGCAGTAATAACAATCGCCACTTCAAAAGCGCAAGTTTCTTCGATCCATAATCAGCTTGATACAGATGTTGGTATATCTGTAGAACCATGCCGCAGAGATACATTTCCAGCAATTATATTGGCGCTTTCTTATTTGATAGAAATACAAGGAGCTGACCCTAAAGAACCCGTAGTAATTTGTCCAGTCGATCCTTATGTGGATGATTCTTATTTTAAGACTCTTAAAATAATGGCAAACCAGGCTGGAAAAGGAGAAGCAAATCTTGTATTAATGGGAATAGAGCCAACTTATCCAAGTGAAAAGTATGGCTATATTATTCCAGAGAGCATTGAGCAAATTGCGAAGGTATCTACGTTTAAAGAAAAACCACAAATGCAGATTGCAAAAGAGTATATCAGTCAAGGAGCATTGTGGAATGGAGGAGTGTTTGCATGTAAACCGCAGTATGTGCTTGAAAAAGCACATGAACAAATCAATTTTGCGAATTATCAGGATTTGTTAAATCAATACGATACTTTGGATAAGGTTTCTTTTGATTATGCTATTGTAGAGAAGGAAGATAATATTCAAGTGGTGCGTTTTAATGGTTCGTGGAAAGATCTTGGGACTTGGAATACTTTGACCGAAGCAATGGAAGAGAATGTTGTAGGCAATGCTATGATGGATGAGAATTGTAAGAATGTCCATGTAATCAATGAAATAGGAATTCCTGTTTTAGCTATGGGGTTGCATGATATTGTGATTTCGGCATCTCCAGAAGGAATTCTTGTTTCGGATAAAGAGCAAAGTTCTTATATTAAACCGTTTGTTGACAAAATTAATCTTCCAATTATGTTCGCAGAAAAATCTTGGGGAAATTTTCGAGTCTTGGATGTAGAAAACGGGAGTATGACAATTAAAGTAACTTTAAATCCCGGTCATTCTATGAATTATCACAGCCATAAAAGCAGAGACGAAGTTTGGATAGTTACAAGAGGATCTGGTAGAGCGGTTGTAGATGATATAGAGAGACAGATTTGTGCAGGTGACGTGGTTACTATGGGGGCTGGTTGTAAACATACAATCTTTGCAGATACAAAACTGGAAATTGTTGAAGTACAGCTTGGCAAAAAAATCAGTGTTTATGATAAACAAAAATATAAATTTGAAAATTAATATTTACAATCAGATAATATAATAAAAGTTATAAAGTTAATATAAACAGCAAAATTATATAGTAATAAAATAATTTTATGCTTCATAGATACAGTGAGAAATATGTATAAAAGTAGTAAATAGCGTACTGCTTTATATGTAAATTTATATTTAAAGTAAAATTTTTATTATAAAGATAATAATCCGCTTATTCATCAAAATTTTAATAAGGTTCTCATCGCCGTCTGTAAGGATAAATTTATTTGCAGGCGGCGATTTTTATGCATACGAACGTAGAGGTACTATGCAGTGAAAAAAAGCAGCCCATGTCCAGCATAATTATTTTCAAGTGTAGCTTTTATAAGTTTATGGTGCTATAATTGTTTTCAGCGAAAGCTATATTTTTATTTGAAAAAATTTATCAGCAGAAAGGGTAGTATTTTGAATAATTTAATTATACAAGCAAATGAAATATTGCAGAATCAGGGATTTGAGTATGCTTTTTGCGGCGGATGGGCAATTGATTTATTTATCGGAGCAGAAACGCGGAAACATAGTGATATTGATATTCTTGCATACTGGTTGGAGCGCGACATAGTTATCCGTTATATGCAATCACTTGGATTTCAGGTTTATGAGATGCTTGGAGACGGAAAAGCACATTATATTACGGATGTTCGTAATCAAATAAAAATCAAAAGAAATATTTTTTGTTGTACGCAAGATTGTGAAATGCTGTGTCTATGGGAAACAAACGAAACCGATGTATATTTTATTGATTTTAAACATACAGGGCAGACAAAGCTGAATTTTATTGAATTTTTATTTAATGATAAAGAGAAAAACGATTTATTGTATGCGCGCAATCATGCTGTGAAATTGGCATTGTCGGATGCGATTTTATATAGCGGAAATCTGCCGTATTTATCGCCGGAGATGTGTTTGCTCTACAAGTCCACACAGATCGAAAGGGAAGGTTATCAAAGTGATTACGACAACGCCATGGCGAATATGAACCAACAACAAAAACACTGGCTTGATAATGCTTTGACAACGTTATATCCTGAAGGTCATAAATGGAGATTATAAGCACAGGAAAAATAATATTTTAATAGATTAGAACAGGAGAGGATAAATTGTGAATAATGAATATGATAATAAGAAATTTTTTGGGGAGTATGCAAAAATGCCCCGCAGCAAAAATGGTTTGACCGCTGCGGGAGAATGGCATCAGCTAAAACCGTTATTTCCTTTGCTGCAGGGAAAAAAGGTTCTTGATTTGGGGTGCGGATATGGCTGGCATTGTAAGTTTGCAGCAGAGCAAGGGGCAGCGCATGTATTGGGGATTGATTTAAGCACAAAGATGATTGAAGAGGCAGAAAAGCGCAATACGCAAAATCAAATTGAGTATCGGGTTTGTGGGATCGAACAATATGAGTATCCAGAAAGCATGTGGGATTGTGTTGTTTCAAATCTGGCACTGCATTATATTGAAGATCTTGAGAAGATATTTCAAAAAGTTTATAAAACATTAAAACCAGATGGGGTGTTTATTTTTAATATAGAACATCCAATTTTTACCGCAGGAGTTGGGCAGAACTGGATTTATACAGAATCTGGGAAGCCAGAATACTGGCCGATCGATAATTATTTTTTTTCTGGAGAGCGAAATACAAAGTTTTTAGGGTGCGACGTGATAAAACAGCATCATACGCTTACGCAACTATTGATGGGGTTATTGAATAATCATTTTGAACTTGGCGTTGTAGAGGAGGCAAAACCGCCAAAAGAAATGATGGATCTTCCCGGAATGAAAGATGAACTGCGCCGTCCTATGATGTTGTTGGTAAAGGCGATCGCGAGAAAATAGTATAGCAGTATGTAATATAAATGTATAAATTTAAAAAAAAGCAATACAAAAGGCATACGCTCTGCTGTGTATGCCTTTTGGGGTTCGTGGCTGGATTCTCTCAAAGAAATCGCGGAACTTGTGAAATATTTTTCTATATTGCTGTGGGTCTTTGGATTATCGCGCCTGCACTTTAGCAAGTAGAGCTTCCTGCAATACTTGAGAGAAATTACGTGCAGCTATAGCAAAAAAGAGTGTGGTAAAAAGCATTAAAGTATGCTAAAATAATGGTCAGAATTTATAAAAGAAGCCGCCATACAAAAAAATCAAATACGAGGTATTGGAAAATTCATTTATTATTGGTATGATATTTTGTATCTTTGATTTTTACCATATGCGCCATAAAGCCCCTGCCTTTCGGCATGGGGAGTGTCAAAAGGCGGTTTTATAAGGGGGTAAAATTGAAATTATCAAAAGAATACTTTGAGAACGGCGAAATACGCACAGAAGTTCGCATCAATAAATATTTAAGCGATGCTGGAATGTGTTCCAGAAGAGAGGCAGACCAGCTTGTGGAAGCAGGAAAAGTGCTGATTGACGGGATACCAGCAGTTATGGGAAGCCGTGTGCTGCCAGGACAGAAGGTTACAATTTCTGGAAAGACCGTTGAGCAGGAAAAAAAACTGGCATTGATTGCATTTCATAAGCCAAAGGGAATTGTCTGTACAACAGACCGCAGGGAACCGGACAATATTGTTGATTTTATTCAGTATGGTTCCCGGATTTTTCCGATCGGGCGTTTGGATAAAAGTTCAGAAGGATTGATTTTGCTGACCAATGACGGCGCGATTGTAAATAAAATTCTTCGCGCTGGAAATGAACATGAGAAAGAATACATTGTGCAGGTAAATAAGCCGTTGACTCAAGAATTTTTACAGGGAATGGCAGACGGCGTGCCGATTTTGGATACTGTGACAAAGCCATGTACCGTTGAAATGCTGAGCAAGGACAGTTTTCGTATTGTTCTTACACAGGGATTAAACCGGCAGATTCGCCGGATGTGCGAATATTTTGATTACCGTGTGCTTGCGCTTGTGCGCGTGCGTATTATGAATATAAAGCTAGGCAGATTAAAGCCTGGAACATGGCGGAACTTGACGGAGTGGGAATTGGAAGAATTAAATGAACTTCTGAAAAGTTCGGTAAATCAGCCTGTTCGCAGTGAAAAATCAGAAAAGCTTCAGGGAAAAGCGATTTTTAAGGAAAAGCTGGCGGAAGAAAGAAAAGTAAAGTCCAGCAAAAAAGTGTTATCAGCAAAAAAAATATCCATAGAAAAAAAGACATTATCCGAAAAAGACAAAGCTTTTCGAAGACGGGAAACAGGACAAGACCAGAAAGTATCTGGAAAAAGAAAGTACCAAAAAGAAACATCTTCCTTTGAAAAAGACAAAGCTTTTCGAAGACGGGAAACAGGACAAGACCAGAAAGTATCCGGGAAAAGAAAGTACCAAAAAGAAACATCCTCCTTTGAAAAAGACAAAGCTTTTCGAAGACGGGAAACAGGACAAGACCAGAAAGTATCCGGGAAAAGAAAGTACCAAAAAGAAACATCCTCCTTTGAAAAAGACAAAGCTTTTCGAAGACGGGAAACAGGACAAGACCAGAAGGCATCAGGGAAA
>CAMUAR010000048.1 GCA_947086895.1 uncultured Lachnospiraceae bacterium
AGATGGCTTATGACCGTCTCGCCCATCATGACATGTATCCCGAAAAAGTAGATAATCGATAACAGATTTGGATGCCCCGTGGTCTTACGGGGCATCTGGCGGTTGGTTTTTGCGTTCTTTTTCATGGTTGCCTCCTTGCGTAAAAGAATAAAACTAAAAATTTGACACAAAAAAGCAGATATTATGCAGTCTGCAAGTGTTTTTCTATCATTCAACGGTCAAACTCCCGATGATAAGTGCCGGACTTGTAAAAGTCTTGCTGCTGTGGCTCAGGTGGTAGAGCGTCGCCTTGGTAAGGCGGAGGTCACGAGTTCAAGTCTCGTCAGCAGCTTTACAATAAAGCTATATTTCAAGGCACGCTTGGAATTTACCTTTGCAAGATTGTGTATCGCTTGCAAAGATAGATTTTCTGGTATGTCTTATTTTTTCTTATATTACTCTAAAAACAAATCAGCTCTGTATGATATGTTTTTAAATATATGTACTTTTATTTTTATATGCAAGGAATATATTCTTGTATTTTTACTTTTTGCTTTTCCTCCTTTTATTTCTGTAAAAAAGCATACTGGACTTTCCGATTTCTTTTTCAAAATCCAAGTATATATCTATAATAAAAAGAAGTTTACAAAAAATCCATACTTGCTAAATGTCTTTTCTTTTAATATAATAGTATTGTAAGTAATGCTGAATTTTTTATTGAAACAAAGATACCTTATTGTAACAAATGCAAAGCAACGAAAGGAGATTTTTTATGGGTGCCATAAAAACAAACGACGGACGCCAGTCAGATTCGGAACAAAGAGGATCAATAAAGAAAAAACTTTTGTTTCGCACACTCACAGCAGCCGTCGCAGGACTTTTAACCGCGGCAATCCTAATTTCCCTGATTTCTGGTATTCAGATCCAGCACTTAGAAAATGAAAATATTATGCTCACTTCACAAAATGCCGCTCAACAGATCAGCGAATATTTCACCAAGTATATTGAAATATCCAAACAGCTGGCGGCAAACGGAGAGCTTTTAGCGATGCTGGAAGAATTGGAATCTGGTCAGTCCGTCACGGAACATCCAAATTTTGACTGCATTATGGAAACAATGCACAATATGCACAACACGGATGCAAAAAACATGGTTGATGTATGGGCTGCCGATGTGGAATCCAACCAGTTTTTTGAGGACACTGGATATATCAGTGAAATAGGTGTTTGGGATATTACAACACGAAGCTGGTACCATGAAGTGATGGCAGCAAAAGATACTGTTGTGACAGAGCCTTATATAATGACTTCCACCGGTGAACTTGTCACAAGTATTATCACTCCAATCTACAATTCATCCGGCGCGTTATCTGGAGTTGCGGCGTTAGATCTCTCTTTGAACGCCCTTACCGAGATGATGGCAGCCCAAAAACTCGGCAGCTCTGGATTTTTCTTTTTGATGACACAATCTGGTGTTATCATGTATGCAAAAGATGATGAACTTCTGCAAACTTCCATCCAGAATGCTGATATTTCTTCTGAAATAAAAAAAGGGTTTGCCAACAAAAAATATCAAAATTATACATATCATTTTGGCGGGCATAAAAATTACGGATATATGAGTCTGGCAGGCGAAAGCGGCTGGGTTGTGCTGAGCGGTATGCCAAGTGCAGAGTATAATGCCGACTTTTACAAAGTACTTGCCAGCATTGTATTTTTGTTTCTCTGTGTGATCGCGGCACTTTGTATCGTAATCTCAAAGATTGCCACAGGAATTGCAAAACCGATCCACCAACTGCACGAGGTTGCAGAACAGATTGCGGTTGGACAGCTGGACGTAGAGCTTTCTATCGAATCGAACGACGAGATTGGCGAGGTTGCTGCCGCCATTGATAAAACAGTATTTCGGTTAAAAGATTACATTAAATATATTGATGAAATCGCAACGGTTCTCAACGATATTGCAAAGGGTAATCTTCAATTTACTCTAAATCAGGATTACGCTGGAGAATTCGGAAAAATTAAGGCAGCTCTGCAACATATTTCCAAAACATTGTCTGAGACCATCAAAGGGATACGCGCGTCGGCAGATCAGGTAAACAGCGGCGCTGGTCAAATTTCTCAGGCGGCTCAGGCACTTGCAGAAGGCGCTACAAACCAGGCAGCTGCGGTAGACGAGCTGCTTGCAACAGTCACAGATATTTCAAGTCAAGTACGCATCAATGCAGATTATGCAAAAAATGCAGCAGAAAATGCGGATATTGTCAAGAAAAATATTGAATTGAGCAATGGGGATATGAATGAGCTTGTCAGTGCAATGGAAGAGATCAACAGTTGTTCTGACGCCATCCGCACAATTATCGGAAATATTGAACAGATTGCAGACCAGACAAGCCTTCTTTCTCTAAATGCATCCATTGAGGCCGCCAGAGCAGGCGAGATGGGCAGAGGTTTTGGAGTTGTTGCTGGAGAGGTTGGCAATTTGTCAAAAGAAAGTGTTATTGCCGTGCAAAAATCAACAGAGCTGATTCAGAACTCCGTCAATGCAGTCCAGCGCGGAATGAATCTGGTTAATAAAGCCGCCGAGCGTCTTGCAGAATCTGTGGAAGGCGTCGTCGACTTGACCAGTATGATGAACGAGCTGTCGGAAGCTTCTCAGAATGAGATGGGCAATTTAAGCGAGGTGGAAAAAGGAATCAGCCAGATTGCCAATGTTGTCACCGACAACTCTGCAATGGCGGAGGAGAGCGCAGCTTCGAGCGAACAGTTATCCGCTCAGGCAACTACGTTAAACGATATGATTGATCTGTTCCAAGTTTAATCATCAAGCAGAAAAGATTCGTCTTCCTCGGATGCTGGCTTCTGCTTTGTCAGGATGCAGTAAAGCGGATAATACTTCTAAAGGGACGGACTTTTAAGTTGTGCTAAACGGCTGTCTCTTTCTCTACTTGCGTGTGTATAAAAAGAGACTGCTGCAAAACACAAAATTCATCGTTTTGCAGCAGCCTTTTCTCTTTAAAATACTATTAAAAAATAAATATTGGTGTAAAATTTTCTTTTTTCATATTTTTATAATTCTTTTATTAAAAATTGAAGCATCATAATATGGTACTCTTCATCTTTGATAATTCTTTCCAGCACAGCGTTGATATTGTTGTCCGAAATCATACTAATATGCGTTCCATACTGGTCAATCGCTGCTCTTTCCCCATCAATATCTGCAAGCAGCATCCGTTTTGCCTGTTCTGGAATTGACAAATACTCCGGCGTCCAAAGTTTCTGAACCCCGTTGCGGAATCTCGCAGTAAAATCAACTTTTCCACCGAGCAGCACAATCAGCTCAGCAAGTTTTTGCAAATGAATCATCTCCGATATTGCTATTCCAAGAATTGTTCTCGCAATAGGACATTTTTCACCTGCCAGACGATTTTCATGATTGATATACTGCGCAATTGTGGTCAATTCCGATACAGCACCACAATAATCAATGCTGAGAAGATTGGCAAACGCTAGATTTTCTCCTCGCACTTTTATCGGCGGATATGGTAAATCCACCATAATTGGACTAATCCCGGCAAAATTACAGCTCTCTTTTAAAGAATCTTGCTTCTCTTCCATGGCAGTATCTTCTCCTGATATCTCACTATGAGTATATTAGGATTTTAGGATACTATGCACACCTTACAGGAATTTTATCTGCAAAATCCGCCGCAGTGACCAGAGTGTTTCTGCTTTTCCAAAACAGTTTTTGCCATGGAAAACGCAACAGCCGCAAGTACACCCCACGCAAGTTTTTTTGCAATCTTCTTTTTCCACCAGCTCTTAAAATTTTTCACCTTTTTGTTGACAAACTTATCCATCTTTTTCATCTGCTTCGCCTGAAGCTTTACACGCTCTTCTGCACTTCTTGATAAAAAACATTTTTTTGCCATACATCTCCTACCTTTCCAGATTTTTCGGGGAAAATCCCATTGGCAGCAGCTCGTCCAACCGATACAGCCAATAATCTTCCTCTGACCGTGCAAGAATAATATAAAATTTCTTTGGATTGCAGAATTCCATCATTACTTGACGGCACACACCGCAAGGAGGTGTGTAATCCGTCACTAATCCTTTTCTTCCGCCGATAATTGCAATCGCGGTGAATTCCCTCTCTCCCTCGCTGACCGCCTTGAAAAAAGCTGTTCTCTCCGCGCATAATGTAGGAGAATATGCCGCATTTTCAATATTACATCCTGTATAAATCTTTTTTCCCGCAGTCAGGAGGGCAGCTCCTACCTGGAAACCAGAATATGGGTTGTATGCGCGCGCCATCATTTTTTTCGCTTCTGCGATCAGCTCTCTGCAAATCAAATCATTGACCGTATCGCTCGACGGCGCCAGCGCTCCTGCAAACGGCGCCAGCTCTCCTTTTTTCTGACAGACCGGCACATTCAATTTTTCTTCCCCCATACAAATTCTCCTTTCCGCAAATCTCAGCTATTATAGCCTTTGCAAAACGTTCCTGAATTATCCGCTATAACTTTTCTTTTAATAACTTTACAATTCGGCTTGTACCAAGCCGGTCTGCTCCGGCTGCCACAAACTCGACAGCGTCCTCAAAACTTGCAATCCCTCCTGCCGCTTTGATCTTAACTCCTTCTCCAATATGCCCTGCAAACAGCTTGATATCGCTGACCAAAGCACCAACGGCAGAAAATCCTGTCGATGTCTTAATATAGTCCGCGCCGGACTCGGTCACCACACCGCATAACTTTATCTTTTCTTCCTGTGACAATAAACATGTCTCGACAATGACTTTTAAAATTTTTCCTTCTACAGCTTTTCTGACCTGCTGTATTTCATCCAGTACAAGATCAAACCGCCCTTCCTTCACCAAGCCAAGGTGGATCACCATATCCACTTCGTCCGCTCCATCCGCTGCCGCCTCTTTTGCCTCAAATACTTTGACCGCCGTTGTATGATAACCGTTTGGAAACCCGGCTACTGTGCAGACTGCCATCCGATCGCCCACATACTCTTTTGCCCGCCTAACAAAGCAGGGTGGAATACAGACCGACGCCGTGCCAAACAAAATAGCATCGTCGCATAACGCGCGGATCTCCTCCCATGTCGCAGTCTGTGCAAGCAATGTGTGATCAACCCGGCTTACAATATCTCTAACAATCTCCTGATTCACGAAAAGTCTTCCTTCCATGATTTTTGAATTTTTACGCCAAAACTTTTATATAATATTTTTTCTGTAGTGATCTCAGATAAAAAAATCTCTTATACAAGGGATAAAGCCACTTCCATCATATCGCGGAAAGAGGTCTGACGCTCTTGTGCGGACAGCGATTCGCCAGTATAAAGATGATCCGAAATTGTCAGCAGACATAGTGCTTTTTTGCCTGCCCGCGCCGCATTCAGATACAGTGCCGCCGCTTCCATTTCCACACAGAGTACGCCCATCGACTTCCATGCATCATTATCCGCAGAATCTTCCGTATAAAAAACATCGGAAGAAAGAATATTGCCGACATGAATCGGCAAATTTCTTGCCCTTGCCGTTTCAACTGCCCGTTCTAACAGACCAAAATCTGCCGTCGGCGCAAGGGTTCCCGGCAGCTTGTACTGCGCCGCATAATTTGAATTTGTTGAAGCGGACATCCCTGCGATAAGATCTCTTACTTTTACCTGTTCTGAAATACCTCCTGCCGAGCCGATTCGTATTATATTTTCCACCCCGTAAAAATGATATAACTCATAACTGTATATACCAATGGACGGCATCCCCATACCGCCGCCCATAACAGAAACCCGTCTGCCATGATAGTTTCCGGTAAATCCAAGCATATTTCTAACCTGATTAAAACAAACGATATCATCCAAATACTGCTCCGCAATAAATTTCGCGCGGAGCGGATCGCCTGGCATCAGCACAGTTTCTGCAATTTCTCCTTCGCGCGCCGCGTTATGCGGCGTTGGTGTTACATCCATCATAGAGACCCCCTTTTCTAATTGATATTACAAATCCAGCCAAAATATCTGCTGCTCTCTTTATATATGCTTTCTATTAACAATCTTACCACAAAAAGGCAGAATAATCAACTTTGACAAAAAACAGACTGCTGCAAAATAGAATTTCCATACAAAATATAGATGCATTTGTACGATAGAAACTCTTATTTTGCAGCAGCGCCTTTTTTTTATTAAATTAGATATATCCAAGCCTGCTGCCAAGCGAACGGTTCAGACGAAAATAGTCAAGAATTATTTTATTACCCGTGTTCTGTGCTATTGGACTATTGTATAAGGTCACTTGCTTTGCAATATAATAAAGCTGTCCTATTTCATCATCCGAAAGTGATACTTCTCCTGGAATCCCCCGGGATTCATGAGAACTCTCTTTTTTGCTGATTGCAGATTCTGATCGATATTCTATTAAGCGCATTGGTTCACCTGTACTTTGATTCTGTTGCGATTTCACCCTCTCCACAGTCGTTTTCCAGTCCCGCTTATTCAATATTTCAGATCCAAATGTTCTTAAATAATTTCTTTCTACAACCAGAGGTCCTCCAGAATGAACCAGCCGAATCCGACCATCATCAAAATACAAACTCCCCGCATAATTTCTTCCCGCACAATCAAATATGCCTTGGATCGATTGATCAGAAAACGACGCAAACCAAAACTTTTCAGCACAAGATTTTTCTGTACTATATATTTTTCTTCTTTCTGCCAGCTTTTTAATTTTCTTCAGCTCGCTTTTACATAAATTCAAATCTTGATATTCTTTTTGAAGTTCCTGAAATTTTTCGCTGTTTTTTCTTATTTTTCTGTTGTATTCTTGCTCTTCTAACTCACTTGCTCCTTTTTCTTCTGCCTTTGATTGCCTTATCTTCCACTCAAATATCTCGTGATTTAACTGTTCTTCTTCCCGAATCAGCTGCTGGCTTTTTTGAAACATGCTCTGTAACATATTTTCCAAATCAAAATACAATTCTTTCCATAACAGCTGTTCCGTCTCTTTATTAAAAATACGAAAAAATACGACTGCTTTGCATGCTGCTTCCACGCTGCCGTCACTGAAATACGCGACATCTTTTTAATATAAAAAAATGGCAGTTCAAAAATACTCGTTATATTTCCTGCCCCTGCAGCTTCTTCGCTTTGTGGGCTTGGAAGCCTTGTTGTGTCCCGCGGTCGGCTTACTGCCGGAACTCTCGCTACCGGCTGCACGGGCGCCTCCGGCGCAGCTGTAAAAGTTGCTGGTCTGTGCATAGCTCGAAGTGTCTGAAGTTTCTTTGGTTTTCCGCCAATTATCCTCTGCCCTGTCCCGGCAAGTCCTGTTTTCTGCCGCTGTCTGCACACTTTTATTCATCCTCTCCCGCTATTCGCTGTCTTTTAGGATTGTACTGCGCACCACTCCGGTATTCATCAAGTCATCCACTTGATTTCATCCAGCAAAAGTTCTGTATGGTTCATCAAAGTAAAAACAGGAACCTGCACAGTCTCGCCTGTATTATTATGATATTTAAACATAACAGGACGATGGTTTTCATCAAAATATTCCGATAACTAACTTAAATAATGTTCTTCTGTAATATCTGCCGCAGCATTTACACAATACTGCATCCCGCGGATTACATCGGAAAGTGTCTGGCTTTCTATTCTCTGCGACTCCTCTTCCTCCGACCTTTTCTTTCTTTTCCAAATTCCCATTTTTCCTCACAGTTTACCTTTGTAACAAATATTTTAAATACATCGTTTTTGTGCAACAGCAAAAATTCTAAAAAAATCTTTCTACAAAGCAAAAAATTTTCTATAAGATTTAATAAAATAATATACCAGTTTACAAATTTTTGATTTTAAATGATTTTTGAAAGGAAATAATATATAAATTTAGGTGTTAGAACCTCCCGAACCGCTGTCTTTATCCTGCAAATTATCCACGTTCGGCTTCTGTTGTGTCGGAACGCTGGAAGCATTTGTAATCGACTCGATAATACGCATTAATGCCTCTGGCTGCTCCTGCCTTCTCGCTTCTACATGGAAAGAATATTTCGCTCTTGTATCTGTCTGGCGGGTCTGTTCCGAACTATGACTAAGCGACGCCGACATATTCATTTTTGGCGTAAAAAGAAAACCTAGCTTTCCGCTGGTATCTACTTTTTCTGTTGAATTTATCTTTCTTGTATCTGAAGTGTTTACTTCCAGTTCAAAATTTACTTCCACTGATTCAACCGAAAGATTTGGAATTCCAGACAGAGCGACAAAAGGAGCCTGAATATACCTGTCTTCATATTTTGTCTCACTGCCATCCCTGATTTCCTGCGAATATTTAAATGTTACCATTCTTGCATTTCCATCTTTATCCAATGCTACAGAATGCAGAAATTCTGCCAGCGCCCTGCTCGTCTCTTTCTGCGCTTTGACTGCTGCCACAATCGGCACTGCCACCATATACTCAATCGGCAGACTGTTGACAATTTCTCCTACTTCATTTCTTGGCACACGATTTCCCCCTTTTTTTTAATAATTTGAACCGCCAAAGCTTCATTATTTTTTATATATTTTTAGTCATACAAAAAATTTTATGATATTTTTCCTTTTTCTGTCGTATTTTGTAATTCCATGCCGTAAATTTATTTTACATGACCGCATCAAAATCGTCAATTATTTTTTTAAAAAAATATAAAATTTTCTGAAAATTATTAAAAAGGAAAACTATTTCTGGAAAAGGTTAGAGATCTATGTTATACTGTTAAAGAAACTTTCTTATTTTTAACCAAGAACCCCGTTATCGAATTTTTGCAAAACTCATAAATAATTTGTACAAAAAAATCATAAAATTTGATGCTGCTTGACCTGTTTTCTGTGTAAATATAATAAAAAAATAAAAGTTAAGGGAGGAGAATTGTAAAAGTTTAAATGAAAAAATCCTGTATTTATGCGGATTTCTTACGTTTCGCAATCACCTAAAGTATTTTATCAAAAGAAAGGAGAACGATACTTTTTATACTGCAAAAGCACTTGATTATTATGAACTTTAAGTTTTTTCAGTATTATTCTGTATCTGCTAAAATTTATGAAAATCAAAATCAGCGATAAGCGCGGAGTAAAAATCAATTCTGGCATGATCGGGCTTTTTTTTGAGGATATCAACTACGCGGCGGACGGCGGTTTGTACGCGGAACTCATTGAAAACCGTTCGTTCGAATTTGTAAAGGCCGGCGGAGACGCAAAGGACTATTATTATGAATACGACGGGCTGTATGGCTGGAGCGCCTGCCCGCACGGTGCCATCACATTAAAGACGGTGCAGGGCAGTCCATTAAGTGAAGCAAATCCGCACTATCTGCGCGTTACAGCAAAAGAATCAAACACCGGATTTCACAACAAATGTTACGATGGTTTTTCAACAGAACCAGATATGGACTATCATATTACTTTCTTTGCGCGCTGCGTCTCCTATCACGGCACATTTACAGCCGCCATTGTAAAGGATGATACCGTTTTAGCCTCGACTTCAATATCCTGCGATAATTATGAGACGGAAACCTACAATTATTTCCGCAAATACTGCATAACTTTACATACTGACCATGCAGTAAAAGGAACAAGTTTCACTCTGACGTTATCCGAACCAGGAACCGTTGAATTTGACTTTATCTCTATGGTTCCGGCAAGCGCTGTCGCTGGAATTTTCCGCCGTGATCTCTTTGACGCATTGAAAAATCTAAAACCTGGTTTTCTGCGGTTTCCAGGAGGATGTATCGTCGAGGGAAATACGCTCTCAAACCGCTACCGCTACAAAGATACGCTCACAGAGCCTTGGAACCGAAAAAATAACTGGAACCGCTGGGCAGTACATGAAAATTGTTCCGGCAACGATTTTTGCAGTGTTTACTCCCACTATAATCAGACGCTTGGTCTTGGCTATTACGAGTATTTTCTTCTGTGCGAGCGGATCGGAGCAAAACCTCTTCCAGTTATGAATGTCGGCTTTGCATGTCAATATCAGTCCACCGAGATGGTTGCCATCGACAGCCCTGAATTTAAAGAATTTGTGCAGGATGCTCTTGACCTTATTGAATTTGCAAATGGAAGCACTGATACCAAGTGGGGCGCTGTGCGCGCTGCAATGGGACATCCAGAACCGTTTGGACTTACGCTGCTCGGCATTGGAAATGAACAATGGCAGACCAAACGCGCGGACTTTTTCGAGCGTTACATTGCTTTTGAAAAGGCAATTCACACGGTTTTTCCTACCATTCAGCTGATTGGCTCCGCCGGCCCGGATATCACATCTGAGCGTTATACTGCTGCATGGGATTTCTACCATGCGCATGAAAATAATCCAGAATTTACCTACGCGGTTGACGAACACTATTATGTGAAACCAGAATGGCTTTATGAACATGTGGATTTTTATGATAAATACCCTCGCAGTGTCAAAGTATTTTCCGGCGAGTACGCCGCGCACCCGGTGAATGGTATGAACCGCCCGGACGCCAATACACTGGGCGGCGCGCTGGCTGAAGCGGCGTTTCTCACAGGTCTGGAACGCAATGCGGATGTTGTTGTCTTAGCTTCTTATGCTCCGCTGTTCGCAAGACTGGACTACACCCAGTGGTCGCCTGATATGATCTGGTTTGATTCCTCGCGCGCATACTTGACAGCAAGCTACTATGTTCAGCAGCTCTATTCCTGCAATATGGGCGATACCACTCTGGATACTGCCGGGGAGGAAAAAGAAGCCGCAAAAGACCACTTATATTATTCTTTAAGCTATTCCACACCGGAAGATGAAATAATTATCAAAATCGTCAATGCAAACGATACAGAACGCACGCTGGAAGCTGAGCTTTGCGAAGCATTTCAAAATCATACTTGCTACAGCGCCCAGATCCTTACAGCAGCAGACGCTATTTCTTCTGAACATGCCTTGCTGCCTGAATCTTCCTGCATCACTGCTGCAAATGGACGTCTTGCCGATAAAATACTGCTTCCGGCAAAATCCTTTGCGGTTGTGCGCATAAAAAAATAAAGCTATAGAAAAACTGGATACAATGCAGTATTATAATGAAACAATTCCTTTTGACGTGCTGGCTGCATACTGTTTCAGCCAGCGCGCCACACCATCCTTATCATTGCTTTCAATCACCCCTGTTGCAATCGCTTTTAATTCCTCGACCGCATTTGCCACTGCATAACTCTCATCAGAAATCTGAAACATTGGAATATCATTGATCGCGTCCCCAAATGAAACAATATAGTCGCATTTCCACAGTTTTTTTAATTCTGTAACCGCCATCGCTTTTGTTGCCCGCCGCGGCATAATCTCGCACCAATATTCATCACGGTAAAGTTCCTGCTGAAGTGTACAGGTATAGTTGTTATCTGTTTTAAAGCAGTCATATATTGGCTGCATTTCTTCTTTTGTTCCAATGCATGTAAAATAAAAAATATCCCCGTCATATAAATCTTTCTCTTTCGAGAGCGGTCGCAGTCTCTTATCTTTCTTTCTGTGATTTAAATAATTTTGGATACCTGTATTTTCATGATTTACTGCCCAGGACACCTTTTCACACCCATCAATATCCGAATAGACAAGCGGAAATACTTTTTGACCGCGCAGACAGCATACTACTTTTTCGATCTGATCTTTTGTAAAATTTACGGAACAAAGAATCTCTCCATCCTCCGGGCGAACCACCCGCGCCCCATTATAGACAATAACTGGAATCTGTGCAGAAAGCCCCTTTGTCACCACAGAGGCAGACACCAGAGAGCGAGCGGTCGCATAAGTAAATAACATTCCTTGCTCGACCAGCCTGTTTATTGTATTTATGCTGTACTCGCTGACCTGTGTATTTGAATTAAGCAATGTTCCATCCAAATCCGTAACATAAAGTGTTTTCAAACCAATCTCTCCTTTTTGCTCTTAATTATACTTTCTAGATCCATCATTTTCAATGGATACAAAAAATTTTCCAATTTGTTGTTACCATTTTCTAAAATTCCGGTTTATATTAAGTGTAAACAAAATAATATGTTAGATGACCTCCCAAAAGCTGCCGCAATTTAAATCCGCGACAAACAGCAATGATACCAATTAATTTTTCAAAAGTTTCTGTAATGAAAAAAAGCATAAAATCCATCGAATATTTTAGGAGGAAAGGAATGGAACGAAAAAAGCCAAAGATTATAGACGACTCAGAAAAAAGCTCTGATGTTATGGACGACTTGGAAATTATCCATTTATACTGGATACGTTCTGAAACTGCACTGTCCGAAACCGAAAAAAAATATGGCAGATACTGTACTTCGATTGCATACCGAATTTTAAATGATTTGGAGGATTCGAAAGAATGCGTTAATGACACTTGGCTGCACGCATGGACAAGTATTCCTCCAAAGCGCCCCAATCTACTCTCTGTATTTCTTGGCAGAATTGTGCGCAACCTCTCGCTCAACCGCTACGAAAAACAGAATGCGAAAAAACGCGGCGGTGGTGAAATCCCTGTGATCCTTGATGAACTGGAAGAATGCATCCCTTCTGATATGAATGTGGAGCAAACGGTTGATGCCAAACAGCTGACGAATCTGATAAACCAGTTTCTCACATCAATACCAGAAGAAAAACGTAAACTTTTTGTATTGCGCTATTGGTATCTGTATCCAGTAAAAGAAATTGTAAAAATCCAAAATATAAACGAAGGAAAACTGAAAATGTGCTTGTTTCGAATCAGACAGCAATTAAAAGAAATGCTGGAATCCGAAGGGTATAATATACAATAAAAAAGAACTAAAAATATGAAATATTTTTAAATTAAACTAAATTTATATAAGAAAGGAGAACGGCGCAGTTTTTGCGCCTGTCAAAATTTATGAAAAATAAAGATCTTTTAAATGCAATCAATGATATTGACGATAAGTATATTCAGGAAACACAACACCGTCCCGCAAAAAAACATCGCTTTGTAAAAGCGGGCATCGCTGCCGCCTGTTTCTGTGTGCTAGCTGGTGGTATTTTGATTCTGAAAAATTTCCGCCGCACACCGGATGGAACCGTTTCCGGCATCCAATCGGATTTTGTAATCGCCAAAGCAAGCTATCCAGAGCGCATCCAATTTCCAAATGCGGATTTTGGAAATAACGAAGATATACAAGACTCGGACATCGACTCCTATTTTGACTTGCAGAAACAATGGACAGATAGTTATTACAAGCGTATTCGGCTTTCCGAGAATTATGTTGACGCCCTCTACCCATTCTACAAAACTACAATGAACCAGTTTCTTGTAAGTGAGACGCATGAAAACCGCGTATATTCGCCGCTGAATCTATATATCGCGCTCTCTATGTTAGCGGAATCGACGGACAAGGAAAGCCGCTCACAGATTTTGTCTCTTTTAAATGCGGATAATATCGATGTACTGCGCGAGAGCATTCCGGCATTGTGGGAAGCGAACTATACGGACGACGGAGCAGTGACAAGCATTCTTGCCAACTCGCTCTGGCTTCGAGACGATATCCGCTATAACCCTTCGACGCTTCAAAACTTTGCTGATCTTTACCGTGCATCTTCCTTTTATGGCGATATGGCTTCTGAGAAGTTCACACTTGCACTTCAAGACTGGCTTTCTGAACAGACAGGAGGTCTTTTAAATGAACAGGCAAATCAGATCCGTTTTACCCCGGATACCGTTCTTGCTCTTGCCAGCACGATCTACTTCCGCGCCAAATGGAATACAGAGTTCTACAGTTCAAAAACAGAAGAGGGCGTTTTTCACGCCGCGTCAGCGGATACTGCATGCAGCTTTATGAAGCAGAGCGGCAACCGGCCATATTTTTATGGGAATCATTTTTCTGCCGTATATCAAGAATTAAAATACAGCGGCGGTATGTGGCTGATTTTGCCGGATGAAGGAAAAACGGTGAATGACCTGGTGACAGACGAACAGGTTCTCGAAATGGTTCAGGCAAAACACAGCTGGGAAAATCAGGTGGAACGGAAAGTCAATTTATCCATGCCAAAATTTGATATTGTATCGGATATGGATTTATCCAAACATTTAAAAGCTCTTGGCATAACGGATGTTTTTTATAATGAAATCTCTGATTTCAGCCCAATCACTACAGAGATTGATAAAATTTTTGTCAGCTCCGCACGTCACGCCGCGCGCGTCACAGTTGACGAGGACGGCTGTACAGCAACCGCATTTACTATTATGGCAATGAACGGCGCTGGTATGCCGGTAGAAAAGGAAGAGATTGATTTTATTCTCGACCGCCCGTTCCTGTTTATTATCACATCCTCCGACAACTCTATATTGTTTGCAGGCGTAGTAGAACAGCCATAAAAATATGTTATTTGTACATCCTCAATAACAATTTTTTAACTGTTCTATCAGAAAACATCTTCGAATCTGCATAATATTTTCAGACAGCAAACAGCGGTAAATCTGTATAACAGACTTACCGCTGTCTGTTTTATAACAATTTCCCCAAATGCTCTTCCTATCTATAATCACTCTACCAAAATTGCATTTGTTTCATGGATTACTGCTTTTACGTCCTCCGCCATTCTAGATACCATATCCATAGATTCCTGTATTGTCTTTCCATTCTCGGATGTCTTATTGACATTGGTTATAGCATCCTGCACAGATTCAAGGATCTCGGTAATCGCATGATTAAACTTTATAATAACGCCCGAAATCTCATTGATTGCCTCTTTGATGGATTCATCATTTTCCTTTGCGGATGCTACGGACGACTTGGAGCTGTCTGACAGCTGCCGAATGTTTGACGCAACTACTGCAAAACCGCGACCTGCATCCCCTGCCCTCGCAGCCTCAATCGCCGCATTCAAGGACAATAAATTGATCTGACCGGCAATTTTTTCTACATCCCGCGTCATAATATTATAACTCTCAATACTATCGTTGATGCGTTCTGCCGACAGCTTGATACCATCATTTAAGCTTGCCAGTCTGTTCATATGATCCGTCAGTACGCTCATCTTGTCTGCTGTATGTATTCCTGCCGCGCGAATTACATCTGCTTCGCCCTTAATCTCATAAATACTGTTGTTCAGCTGTTCAAATACATTGATCAAATCCCCGTTCATCTCATGCACCCGGTGATTGACCTGTTCCACCTTTGAGCGTTCCTCACGAACGGAATTGATAATATACTGATGGCAGTTTTCTTTCTGATTCACCCCTTTTGCAATCGCAATCGCCATCTCGCGGCAGGTACGGAACCCACATGCATGACAATCAAAATGTCTCTCATCCTCTGTATGCTTGCCAAGATGCTGATAGCCTCTCTCAATATCCGCATCGGTCACGCGGACATCATGAACATCCTGCGCCTTATATTTGCGTATGTAATCTGTGAGACTCAACCTCTTGTCAAACTCCGCAAACTGTGCATCCTGACCATGTTTTGTCGTATTCTTGCGCCGCACGCTTCTCGCGTACTTCTCAACGGAGTACATAATATTGTTTATAGCAAAGCACTGATAATTTACGCCGGTCGCAGGACCTCCATTGCAGCCGTCCTTACAGCTCAATACATCAAAAACTGTTGGGAGATCATTTTCTTCCTGTTTTGCATACAATTCCAAATCATCGTACATCCGCTCTGTTCCCTCGGATGTGATTACGCTCATATCTGGATTATGAATCAAAAGGTTTTTCATCAATCCGCCTGGTCTTGGATAGATTGCTCCTTCCAAACCGCTCTCCCCGTCAAACTCAAATTCACTGTAAAGTCGTACTGTCGGCAAATCCACCTTGCTCGCACTAAAATAATCTCTCAAGTGTTCCATTGTCACATTATAATCAATCATCTGAGTTTCATGAAACTCATCTCCCTTCGCAATACAAGGGGTGATTGCAGCAATTCTTCCCCGATATCCCATCACATTGCGGAGATAGATCGCCTGGCATACCAGCGGACTCTGAATCGGAGATAAATTAGGGATCAACTGCTGTTTGTGTTTTACAATATAATTAACTACAGCGGAACATGGCTGTGATATCAGCTTTGCTGTCGGATGCTGCGCAAGATAGCGTATATGCGCCCATGTGCAGATATCCGCACCGAACGATCCATCATAGATCTTTTTAATTCCTTGGTTCCGAAACCACTGAAGCACATGCCGCCAATTGCCGTTAAAAGCAATCTTTATGGAAGGGGCAGCAATCAGAACAATCTCCTCCCCTGCCTTCATATCCTCGATAAACCTATCAATATCATCCTCAAATGACCTGGCTTCATGCGAGCAGGCCTTTATACATGCTCCGCATTTAATACACTTGCTCTCATCAATATTGATCACAAGATTTCCGCCGCCCTTGATCTTTGCGATATTCGCATCAATCACCGGGCATACTCTGACACAACCATTGCAGCCAACACATTTATTTATATCTACGCGAACCCTTCCCATAATGCCACTCCTTTGGTCTAAGATTTCAGTATTTACATTCTATCAAATCACAAAATAAATGTCAATCGAGAAACTACTACCATCCGACAATATTTGTAAATTTATGTTAATTACCATTTGTTTTTTCAATACTCGACTTTATAAATACAAGAATAACTAAATCCGCAACTGCATCAACAATCAGAGAAATCGCGACAAAAGTTGTGTGGAATGCAACCGCCCCAAAAGGATTTGTTAAGATAATCGCTGCGAAAACAAATGAAAGCGCAGTGCCTGCCGCCGCAAAATACCACTTTTCCCTTTTCATCCGAAACATATCCACCGTCCACTGAAGCCTTACAACACCTGTGACAAGAATAATAATGCCATATACCATCGCTATCACAGGGAATGTAACGATAAACCAGCCTGACCGGAATATACAAAACAATCCCCCCAAAATCGCGCACACGCCTTTGGCAAGTCCTTGCTCCTGCTGCGCTGCTTCTGGAGCAGTTCTAAAATACCGCCATGCACAGAGTACTCCCACAATACAAAGAATCACTCCTGCTGTTCGGATAATGCTTGTTGTAAACCCGATTGGATTAATCAAAAGCAAAATTCCAACGATCACTTCACAAACACACATCAATAATTTTCCAGAAAACAAATTTAATTTTTTCATTACACCTCCTGTTTTCGAATTATTCTTCCAACAATTCTACATTTTCATCCATACGTTTTCTCACAAGCGTCATCAACTGGTCACGACCGCTTTCCGTCTCAAAAACAAATCTTTTGTCATGAGCCTTTTTCGAACCGGAATTCTTACAGAAGAATTTCGCTATATAATATACATACCTGACGCGCGCCTTGCCGCTGCGAATCTCTCCCGATTCCATTTCTGTCTGAACCTTTTCCAGCAAATTCACATCGACAATTGTCGTGGTTCCAATTCCAGTAAATGCCGCCCAGTAACTGCTGCCCACAAAACCGCAGATCAGAGAGTCTTTTCTGCGCTCCTCAAACCACCATTCTTTCCCCGCGTTAAAATAATCCTCGGCAAACATCTCCTGCTCCTGCACTGTCGGCAGTTCCTTCTTTATATGCTTCCCAAGCTTCTTTAAAATTTTTCTTGGGTTTGACAATTTTTTCTGCAAAGAGCAAACCATCAAGGCCATCATTTCTCCAAACAACAATCCTACAGCCAAATAGAATGCTATAATCCCTTTTACTGCTGTTCCAGAAAAAAATCCAATCGCTATCATAATAACAACGCTGGCAGCTGCAGTGATATAAGCTGTTTTATGCGCGCGATTAATTGTGTGTTC
Organism: uncultured Lachnospiraceae bacterium; assembly: GCA_947086895.1. Taxonomy (GTDB): domain Bacteria; phylum Bacillota; class Clostridia; order Lachnospirales; family Lachnospiraceae; genus RGIG4057. The sequence continues at coordinate 17,740 of CAMUAR010000048.1, forward strand.
ACACCATGTTTCAATCCAGTTCTTCTGCGCGTTCAGAAAACGTGCAAATACATTGCCGGATGCGGAATCCTCGCTTTTTTCCCTTGCTTTCCCCAAAGAGAAATGCCGGATCAGACGGAATACAAAAATCAGCAAACTGAGTCCTGCCGCAATCATAGAAATCCGAATCCAAAGATTTGAAAATCCATGAATGTTCCCATCCTCTATATAGTACCATTCACTCTGCTTCCATCCTTCAGCGACAGCTTGGCACATCTTCTCCATCTCTTTGCCGTATTCATCGCCATAGTACGCTTCATAATACGCTTCGCTTGAGCCATCTCCAAAATCCTTATAAATTCCAAATATTTCGCTTTCCTGAACCGCAGCAAGAACATTTTGTATATCATCATCGTCCATTGGTTCTAAAGTTCCTTCTGCCACAGCCGGAGACATATCTTTGCTCGCCCTCAATTCTGCCATCAAATGCAGATTCCACATAAGGTCTTTGAAATCTCCTGCATTTCTTTCTGGAATCAAAATACAAAGAAATGCCTGACGTTCTTTATCATAGACAATATATCTTGTCGTTTTTACTCTGGAAGCATCCCCCTTATAATACTCCTCCACATAAGAAGCCACAGGATAAAACGCCTCATAAGACAAATATTTTCCTTCCGCCTGACGAAAGTCCTCCTCTGCTTTCAGTTTTTCAGATCCAGACAAAGACTTTCCAAACTGTGGACCAACAAACAGCCCCAGTCCAACTGCTGCCACAAACATACATATTGTGACGATAAATTCCAACTGTTTTTTCATAACAAATTTCCATTTCTGCGTTACTTTTCTTCCTTAAACACCTTTATGTCAAGCAACGCGCAGACACAAATTGTGGTGTGAAAATTTATTTTTCACACAAATTTCCCCTTCAAAAATAGCGCAATATATTGCGATGCTCTCCCTTATTCAATTGTTATTCTATTTTTTTCGAAACCTTGCTTTTCTCATCTTTTCGAAAACCGAAATCGTCCCAGCATACTTCGCAGTGTCGTCGCGTGCGCTGCCAGCTCCTGACTTGTCGCGGAAGTTTCCTGTGCAGCAGCGGAATTGCTTTCAATTACGCCGGAAATTACCTCGACGCTGTGGTTGATCTCACTCACCGCGGCAGCCTGCTGCTCACAGTCCTCCTTAACAAGACTGTTCATCTCTGCGACCTTGACAATTCCTTCATTCACAGCGGCAAAAGCCTCGGCAGTTTCCTTTGCAATTTCGTTTCCTCTCTCAATCTGCGAAATAGATTTTTGTATTAAATCTCTTGTGTTTGCAGCAGCATCCGCCGACTGCGTGGCCAACTTTCCTATCTCCTCCGCAACGATCGCAAACCCCCGTCCTGTTTCCCCTGCTCTTGCCGCCTCAATGGAAGCGTTGAGAGAAACCAGATTTGTTTGAGTCGCAATTTCTTCGATACTATCAATAATTGTTTCAATCTCTTTTGATGTATCTGAAATGATCTGCATCTCAGCAATCATGCGATCCATCTGCTCATTTCCTCGAATCGCCTGATGTTTTACATCACTCGCATAATCGTTCGCATCCTCCGCATGCTCCGCGCCGCTCGCTGCTTTCTCTTCCATATCATGCACCATAGAGAGAATTCCAGCCACGCTGTCCGATTGTTCGGAGGAACCTTCTGCCAGTGTCTGCGCGGACAGCGCCATCTGCTCTGAAGCGGCATTTACTTGAACGGACGCTTCTTGAATATTGGACAATGTCGAGCCAAGCTGATTTTTAATCTCTGACATTGAATCCAAAATCAGCTTAAAATCCCCCTGATATTTCTCTTCAATCTTTGATGTTACATTAAAATTACCTGCACCCATTTTCGCAAGAATTTCATTTTCATCTTTGATAATTTCCTCGAGTCTGCTCATAAACTCGCGGATATCATTTGACAGCTCCCCAAATTCATCCATGGACTGATAGGAAAGATTTGCATCTAAATTTCCATTTTGCAATTCCTTAAGTGCCATTCGGATTCCCTGCAGCGGCTGAATAATTAAAACCCTGATTCCTGTGGAAATCATACTGCCTACAATCACGGCAGCCACAGCAAACCCGATCATAAAAATCATCGAAGCTATGTAAGTGCTATTAATCTGAAATGTACTTTCCTCACTTGCCTCCAAATTATCATCAAGTAAGGTTTTCATTTTTTCTTCAAAATATTCAAAGCTTGTTTGCCCCTCTTTCCCTAACACTGCAATTGCAGCTTCGGTCTGCTGAGCATCCGCCTCAAATATCGCCTCTGTTGCCACTATATAATCATTCCATGCCTGCTCTGCGAATAATAAAAATTTTTGGTCTTTTTTGCTGATGTACTCTTCATACAGCTTAATTTCCTCACGGAGTAATGTATCCAAATTTTGCATTTGCTCTTTGTAATTACTGCCGTCCTCTCCTAACGCCAGTGCCACAATATAAGCGTATTGTGTTCTTTGATAATCAGAAGCCAGTCCATTGATATCCTGCGCTAATATTACGGCGGGCATCTGCTTTTGTGTTGTCAGCATCGCCTGATACCGCACCATCCACAATCCAACTGCACCGATTGCAGCTATCATCACCATTCCTACAATAAAAGCTCTGGACAAGATGGTTAGCTTCCTTCGAACCGGCAGATCTTTCAGTTTTTTTACCACTGATATATCTGATTTTTTGATCTTCTTCATCGCAGTACTTTCCACCTTCTCATTCAGCTCATTTGCCCCTGTGCTCATATCAGCCTTCCTTTCTTTTTGAGTATCATTTAAAAATTATACACGTTCTTTGCGTTACAGTCAACAAAAAAGCCTTTTGTTTTTCACGCTTTTCTATTTAAAAAATAAAACAATATCATCTTATATACGAAGCACAAAGAATCATTATAATTTGTACAATTCAGTAGAAAATCGAGCAGAGAAAATTCATCTTCTCTACTTGCGCGCCGAACCGGGTCTATGTGTACAAAAAAGCCGGGCTGCACAGCCCGGCAAAAATATCTGAGAACCAAATTGTTTCTTTTTTAATAAATATATAAAGAACTGCTGCAAAACACAGCAGAAATTTTGTATTTTGCAGCAGTTTTTTTAACTGTTAAAATAATCGATTTTTATTTTAATACAAAACGTCCAACAAGTTCATCCAAAATTGTAGCCTGAGCGGATAATTCCTGACTTGTTGCAGAAGATTCCTGCGCCGTCGCCGCATTGACCTGTACAACTTCGGAAATCTGATTTACACCGATTTCCGCCTGCTGCATTGCTTCTGTCTGATCTTCCACCATAACTTTAAGATTTTTGGAAAATTCTGCAATCTGCTTAATGCCATCTACAACAGACTCAATTGCACGCGCTGCGCGCTCCGCGGAACGATTTCCCTCAGAAACCTCCCGGACAGAGCCTTCGATCAGCTCTCTTGTATCGATCGCTGCCTTCGCACTTTGATTTGCCAACTCTCTGATCTGATCTGCCACAACAGCAAATCCAAGTCCAGACTCCCCTGCTCTTGCCGCCTCAATCGAAGCATTTAATGACAGGAGATTTGTCTGAGCCGCAATAGACTCAATCTCGGAAATAATATTTCCGATCCTTGTGGAAGCCTCATTAATTCGCTCCATTGCTGTTATCATATGATTCATCTCTTCACGGCTGTGATCCGCTTCATCCGCGTATTGCTGTGCTTTTACATAAGATGTATCTGCGCTCTCTGCACTCTTTTCCATTGTTGCGGTAATATCAGAAATTGTCGCCTGCAATTCCTGTACTGCACCAGCCTGCTCTGTCGCGCCTTCTGCAAGGCTCTGCGACGCTTTCGCCAGATCTCCTGAACCAGACGATACATGTCCTGACGCCTCTCCAATGGCCAGAAGCGTATCTCTCATCTGCTCTCTAAGCCCGCGCATCGATTCAAATACTTTCTGGAAATCTCCTGCATACTTACTTCTGGCTTTGGAGGTAACCGTGTAATTTCCTTCTGCCATCTCGCCTAATACTTGACCGATATCGTGAATAATCGTATTGAGATTTGACGCCATCTCGGTGGCATCTCTCTCCATATATTCAACCTCGTCCCCAGTTTCAATCTTAGGGAACGGCGAAGTAAGATCTCCTTCGGAGAAGGTTTTAAGACGTTTTCCAAGTGCCTGCAAAGGAGTTACAATCTTTACTGCAATATTCTTTCCTATCTTTGTGGCCAACAACATTGTTATCGCGATTGCACCCGCCATTACAACTCCTAAAATCCAGCACACTGCTTTGAGTGTATCGGACAGCTTATGCCCTTCCTCCACTTTTACATCGAGAAGGCTCTGCAGTTTCTGATTGATATTCTCGTAGATTATCTTCAATTCTCCAAGAGCCATATCCTGCGCTTGCTTGCAGAGTGCTCGGTCTGTTGTTGCTCCAATAGACAAAATCTCTTCTTCAAGAGTCCAATATGTAGGCAACATCTCCTCAATTTCATCATAAGTTCGTCTTCCATCCTCGGATACAATTGTTTTTTCAACCTCAGCAAAGTCCAACTCAAATGCAATTTTCATCTCCTGGTGTGCTTTCAACACCGACTCAATCGCATCTGCATCATCATATCCGATCGCTGCGCGCAATGCAGAACGGACATCCGCAAAATCAAACATCGCTTTGCCGATATCTCCCTGTGCGAAACCAAAGTTCTCCAGCGCATAGGCATACCTTATGGATATAATAATCAACGCAATCAATCCAACAGCAGCCGCCCCCGCCGCTATTGCTGCAATTTTTATAAATGCGCGCGTGAGCTTGTTTTCGATGCTTCCTTTTGTTTCCATAATACTACAATTCTCCTCTCTGTCGGATCCAAAACAGGATTCTGCCAGGGACGAGGCTGAAAATTTATCCCTGTAATATTATGGTGGCAGGGAGGCAGTTCTTCTCAATCTCGCAAAAGCAGTTCCTACATTTTGAATAACCTCATACTTATTCATCTATATTATACTTATTTTTTTCAAATAATCAATACTTGAAAAACTCTCTTGGCAATTTTTTTTGTGAAAAATACCATACAGAGGTAACTTCTTTCTATTTCATCAGTATAATTTGCATATAAAATGGTATTTTTTTTGTATTTTATCATGCGTTCTTGCCAACTAATTTCTATCTTAGTTCCCATAATCAGATATTAATTTCCCTAAATTTCCTATTTATCCTTTTTGTATGTTGTATATCTTAAACATATTTTCAACTTTTTTCATGAGAAAATTACTGTATAAAAATCTGTGCGAGCTGATCTTGTCCAAGCAAAACGATCCACTGCATTTTAACTTTAATGCATAAATCGAATTCCCTTTATCTTTGAACTTAGAGGAAAAATTATTGATTCCAAAAACTTATTGTGATAAAATATAAATGTTATATTATTTTTCATTAAAAACATCGTTTTGTCGAATAGACAAAACTTAGAAAAACAATCAATATAATTTTGCAGGTGAATAATGATGAAGTGGACAGAATCTAACGATCTTCCGATTATGGCTATTATGATTGGAATTCAAGGAAGCGGAAAAAGCACATTTTGCAATGTGCATCTCTCTGAATTTACAAGAATTAATCTGGATACTCTGCACACGCGAAATAAAGAAAATATTGCAATCCATAACGCTATTTCTGAAAAAGAAAATATCGTGGTTGATAATACAAATCCAACGATCCGCGAACGCGCCAATTATATTCAAAAAGGCAAAGAAAAAGGATATAAAATTTTAGGATTTTTCATGCAGTCAAAATTGCAGGATTGCATTGCCAGAAATCGTTGCAGAGAGGGGAAAGAAAAGATTCCAAACAATGCAATTATACATACATCAAATAAATTGGAGATTCCTTCATACAAGGAAGGTTTTGACAAAATGTATTTTGTTTCCATTGAAGATGGAAAATTTAAAATTGAGGATTGGAGGACAAACGAATGATATTTGATGAACTAGATAAAAAAATGCGGATATACGAGCAATCGCTGGATCAGATTATCTTACCTGAAACATATTTGGCAGCACGTCTTGACGGCAGAGGGTTTACCCGTCTCACAAAAGAAATATGTAAATTTAAGGCTCCTTTCGATGAAAAATTCAGAGACTTAATGGTGGAAACAGTAAAGGCATTGATGGACTGCGGCTTTAAAATTATATACGGATTTACAGAAAGCGATGAAATATCCTTATTGTTTTCGCCGGATGAGAATGCTTTCGGCAGAAAAGTAAGAAAATATAATTCTACTCTTGCAGGAGAAGCAAGTGCTGCATTCTCATTGGCGCTTGGACGTGCGGCGACATTTGACTGCCGAGTTGTTCCCCTTCCTAATATTGAAAAAGTTCAGGATTATTTTTTATGGCGTCAGGAGGATGCACACAGAAATTCTTTAAATTCCCACTGTTACTGGATTCTTAGGAAAGAGGGAAAAACTGCTTCCCAGGCATCCAGCGAATTGGAACACAAATCAGTCAGTTATAAAAATGAGTTGTTATTTTCCAGGGGCATCAACTATGATCAGCTTCCTTTATGGCAAAAAAGAGGAGTTGGTCTCTGGAAAGAACCGTATGAAAAGCAGGGCTTTAATCCAGTATCAAAAACAACAGAAACTGCGATAAGAAACCAAATCAAGATTGAGTATGAACTGCCGATCAGGAGACAGTATGCGAAATTGATTGAGGGATTTTTGACATAGATTTTTAATTGTATGTTTTATATAACTTTATCGGTTTATCTATTGTTTTGGCAGTTTTCTATGTTGCAGAAAAGCGTTCATTGGTTATTCCAACGAACGCTTTTCCATTTTTAGAAAGCAGTTTTCAGACACACCCTAATCATCGAATCAATCTGCTATTTTAAAATAGACATGATTCTCGTCCCACGACGCTTTATCCTTCGCTTCTTCCATCATGTTGTCCAATGCAGATTCTGTTATTTTCCGCGAGCTGTCTGTAATCAGCCCTAAAAATGTATTATCGTACCGCGAAAAAGACATATTGATAATTTCGCCGTTCTCGCCGATAACATCCACTGCAATCGTCGGATTGTTCCCAGAATATCCCTGACAATTGTACTCTACCCTGTCTACTGGGCTGTTCATCAATTCCCATTCCTCCACTTTCTCCTGTGAAAGTTCTGCGTACAAATGATAGTCGTTTTTCAGCGCAGCATCAAGGTCAAGCGGGACACTTTCATCCAACTCTATATGGCGGCTAATATGAAAAAGTTCTCCTGTCACAGCATCAATCATGTACGTCCATCTTGCACTCTCTGGTGTCCGCTCTTTCTGGAACAAAACATCTCCTGTCCAAAAAGCCCGCGGAAAGGTTGTGGTTCCCGAATTATAGCTCATATATACATAAGCCCCCTCCAAATTCAGCCCGAAAATTTTCTTCAGATACTGATTTCCCACTTCAGCTGCTTCTTCCATTGTCAGATCCGTATTTACCGGCGTTCCAGTATTAAAGCTGTCCATACTTACGGAGTAATTTACTTTTTCGCTGCCTTCCTCTTTTGTTTTCGCCTTTGTTAATGTTGTTTCCAGATTGCTCGAAACCTGATAACTGGTCGGAACGTTCTCCGTTTTTCCATTGTTCGCCCCAAAAGCCATTTCTGCCGCGGAATTAAAGAGTATAATCCCCGTACCAATAATGGCAAATGTTGTCCCCGTCAGTTTTAGAATGTTTTTTCTCATCGTGTAACTCCTCGTATAATAAGTTTGTAAGCAAGAAAAATAGCTTACAGACTTATTCTTTTTTTGTTAGACAGAAGGATAATTCTAAACATCCTATCCGAAGTTTCTTCTTCAATCATGCTGGTTCATCCATTCTCTGTCTATTAGTTATTAAGTTACTTTATATTCATGGTCCCAGATGTTACAATAAGTTCTATAAGAACTGTAGCTGTGGTCACTGCTTCGCAACTCCTGCAAAGCATTTGCTATTGCCAAGAAAGCATGCAGCCCTAATGCTACGCTAAGACTTATTACACAAATGCTGCATCCTGGTATCTAGCCACCAGCAGGGTATTTCTGCCAGGTAATGCTCATAACGCGAGGTTTAGGGCGGCGTAGTGATCTGGGATAAGCCATGATTACTCTTCTTCATTTTTATTGAAAGGTGGTGATGATCCGTGAAAGAACCTATTGATTACCTCTCAACACTGTTTGTTGGGATTGACATTGCATCCCGTATTCATGTTATTTCTGCACTTGATTTCAATGAGAAGTTCTACATCAAGATGAAACCCGTAGAAAACACTCAGGAAGGTGCAGTTCTTATGGAACAAATGATTTCTGATGTGTTAGAGCATAATCATCAGTTCAAATACGTTGTGATCGGTATGGAAGCCACCGGCTTCTATGGTGTCCATCTGGCGAACTATCTTTCTGCCAGTGACCTGCTTGCACCATTCTCCGTCAGAGTTTATTGTCTCAATCCAAAGGAAGTTAAGAACTACAAGAAGTCCTTTAACGACATCGGAAAGAATGATGGCATTGATTCCTATGTGATTGCTGATTTTGCCCGTGTAGGACGTATTGCAATCAAACCATGGCGTGGTTCCCAATACCTCGCCCTGCAGCGTCTTACCAGACACCGTATGCACATCACTGAATGTATCGCAAGAGAAAAGACTTACATGCTTAACAACATTTATCTCAAGTTCAGTGAATACGCATTACTTCGTGATGGACAGCATCCATTCGCAGACAAATATGGTGCCACAGCTGAAGCCATTCTTACTGAGTACACAACGAATGAAGACATCGTAAACTCATCAGTAGAAGACCTTGTCGCTTTTATTAACTCTAAAAGCAAAGGCCGTATTGCTGATCCAGAAGAAACAGCAAAAATCTTACAGGCTGCAGCCCGCAACTCATACCGGCTTGATAAATGCCTCTATGAGCCGCTTACTATCTCAATCGCTTCTTCCTTTAACTGTATCAGTTCCTTTGAAAGGGAACTCAAAGCGATTGATAAAGCAGTCCTTCAAACAGTTCAGGGACTAAACCCTGACGAGTACACGGTACTGAATTCCATTCCCGGAATCGGTAAAGTTTATTCAGCCGGTATCTTAGCCGAAATGGGTTCCATTAAGGCTTTTCCTAATGCCAATGCCCTCGCAAAATACTGTGGTATCGTTTGGAACGATAATGACTCTGGCGACTTCGTTGCCGAAGACAAACACATGAGCAAAGCTGGCAACAGATATCTGCGCTACTATATCATAGAAGCTGCCGGAAGTGTTATAAGACACTGTCCTGAATACAGAGCATTCTATGACAAGAAATATGCTGAAACCAGAACACATCAGCATAAACGAGCACTCGCGTTGACTTCCCGTAAATTTATACGTCTGCTCTTCGGTCTGCTGGACAAGAGCCAACTCTACTCTTCGGAAAAGAGTAGGTAATCTATACCGATTATCGAACCTGCGTTCTTGTTGGACCGTAGGTCTATTAAGGTTACCCTTTTCCAAGAAAATCCTTTTCATTTTCCTCTTGACATATTACCAAATTGCTTT
>CAMUAR010000049.1 GCA_947086895.1 uncultured Lachnospiraceae bacterium
GAAGTCATCATCAAAGGTACATGCTTTCCCTGTGGAATAGCATGTTTCACAGGCATGGCACCCACCTACCTTTTTCAAGGCAGCATCAAAACGGGTAACTGTATTCCCTTTCTCCTCGGCTGCCTTAATAAATGCATCCGTCATGGCAAAACTGTTACCATTTTTGCGCGGACTTCCTGTAATAACAACAATTTTCTTACTCATACAACGATTCCTCCTTTTTTCATCCTGTATCATCTGCCCGATCCCCTGGAATTCCTTTTTCTCATTGAGCAGCAGGGACGCCCCGCCAATCCCTACCATAAATACAAAAGCCGGCAGAGCTGTCAATGCTGGCACACAGACATTTCCTTCAACAATTCCTGTGTGGTTTTAAATTCAGACATATACAGCCACCATATAAAAGAACAGGCAGGTAGCATTCCTGGTACTCTTGTTTGTTCTCCACTTTCTACACCAATCTACTTGTGACGGTTATTTCTGAATGGTATTGGAATTCTGATTATATGCCTTTGCAACGCATTTCCATTCACCGTCCATCTTCAACAGAAGCAGCACATCTGTGAAGTCGACGCGGTTGCCCCAGCCTTCTTCCAGCACACGGACAACAGCCAGGGATTCCTCAACCATCAGGACATCCACACGAGCCTTAAAATTATCACCGCCCGGCACGGTATCTACATTGTGATAGAACTGCTCAATAGAGCCATGCTCCAGCTTACCGTCCAGATAGCCAAACAAAACAGCTTCATCTGTGAACAGCTCCTTTGCATATGCGCTGTTTCCCTCGGCAACACTCTTGACAAACTTCATTGCAGCAGCCTCTACCGCCTGATATTCCTTTAATTCTGCTCTCATTGTAATAGCCTCCTTAAAATTTTTTGACATTATATAAAGCATTTTGCCTTATACCATAATAAATAGATTAAATATTGTTCCCTACCTCATAACCGTCCCATACCGCATGAAGAATTGTGCTGACTTTTTGACCATCGCCAATCTCATAAACGGCAGCACCACATCCCTGGAGTTCCTGCGCTATGGATGGAACCGGACGGAAACCGACTGCGATAACAACCGAATCCGCATCCAATGCCTTTTTCTGACCATCGCTTTCCAGAATAACCCTGCCATCTTCCACAGCAGAAAGACAGTGGTTCTCCAATACAGCCACATGATGATGTTCAAACAGATCCGGAATCATCTGACCATTTGGGATCGGGGATGGGATACCTGCCGACAAAATCTTAGGCAGGGCTTCCACGACCGTAACCTCTTTGCCGTCCTGTGCATATTCTAATGCCATTTCACAGCCAACCAGACCGCCGCCGATCACCATGACCTTTTGCCCGACTTTTTCCGGATGTGCAAATGCTTCCATACAGCCGATCACCTTTTTATCATCTATTCCCGGCACTTTCGGCATGACAGGGACGGAACCTGCTGCCACAATGATCACATCTGCATCCATATTGCGGAGCTGGTCAGCAGTAACAGCTTCCCCGGTATGGATCTCCACAGGCAGTACCTTTAATTCATTCTGATACCACGCATTTAATTCCCGTACCTCTTTTTTGAAGCTGTGGGAGCCGCCAGGAATCAGATTGCCGCCCAGAGACTCATTCTTTTCATACAAAGAAACTTTATGTCCACGCATGGCTGCGGTTCTGGCAGCCTCCATACCGGCAACACCGCCGCCCACGACCACAACCTTTTTCGGCTGTACGCAGGGACGGAGCGCATACCTCACTTCCCGCATTGCTGCCGGGTTTACTGCACAGGTAGGCTGTTTTCCCTGCTGGAGCCTTGTGATACACCCCTGATTGCAGGCAATGCAGGGACGGATCTTCTCCGTATGTCCGGTCAGCACCTTGTTTGGATACTCCGGATCTGCTAAAGCAGCACGCCCAAGGACAACTGCATCAATCTTACCATCCCGTATCGCCTTTTCCGCAATATCTGCTTCATTCATGCGGCCGCCTGCCAGAATCGGGATATTAACGGCTTCTTTTGCCTTCGCTGCCAGTTCCACCAGATACCCTTTCGGCATATACATAGGCGGGCAGGCATAGTAGAAGGAATCGTAAATACCTGTATCTACATTCAGACAGTCATAGCCATAGGATTCCAGCAGCTTCGCTATCTCAATCCCTTCTTCCAGTGTACGGCCAATTTCCTCCTCACCAGTCAAACTTGCCTGCTCAAATCCTTTTACAAAGGTTTTCAGTCCAAGACGCATACTGACTGGAAAATCACTGCCGCATTCCTGCTTAATACCTTCCAGAATTTCCTTTGCCGCCCGTAAACGGTTTTCCAGGCTGCCGCCATATTCGTCGGTACGGTGGTTCATCATGGACAGGGCAAACTGGTCAAGCAGATACCCCCAGTGGATGGAATGTACCTCTACACCGGAAAACCCCGAATCCTTCGCAATTTTAGATGCCTTTACAACTGACTCAATTTTAGATTTGATCTGGTCACGGGTCAGCTCCGGTGAGACTTCCCCCGGATGCCGGAAAACATGTACAAAGGATGGTGCTGGAAGATTGGGGTAGTTCCTCCCAAGCCCCATGGTAATCTGTGCAAACACCTTCGTACCGTATGCACCTGCCCTCTCATTCAGTTCCGTTGCCGTCATCTTAAACGTATCTGGATTCTGTAAAATAGTGGGACCAACCCCGGTATACGGGTCAACTGTTCCATCGGCTGCAATTGCCCCGGTAAAAATCAAGCCAAAGCCGCCTTTCGCCCTTTCTACAAGATATTGTATCGTTTCGTCTTTCAGACCACCTCCTGGAAGATGGTGCTGTCCGCCGCCAATTGGTGCCATACAAAACCTATTCTTAATGGTCAGTCTGCCAATCTGAAGCGGCTTTCCTAAATGCTCATAGTTCTGCATGTCTGTGTCTCCTTTACCTGCAGGATTGACTTTTCCTGCTGCTGATATTATAATTATAGCAAGAATAAAACAAAAAACAAGTACGCACCTTTAAGTGCGATACTAACATAAAAGTTATATACTTATCTAAAGGAGAGTAAAAAAATGAGCGAACGCTGCATATCACAAGAATGCCTGGAAACAACAGGTTTCAGCTACACATTATCCCTCATCAATGGGAAATACAAAATGACAATTCTTTATACGCTTATGGAATTTGGCATAGTCCGCTTTAATGAAATGAAAAAATATATTGGGGAAATTTCTTATAAGACGCTTAGTTCTACCTTAAAGGAATTGGAAGCAGATCAGTTAGTACACAGAAAAGAATATCCCCAGATTCCCCCAAAGGTAGAATACAGCCTTACAGAGCGCGGAAAATCTTTAATACCAATTCTTGACGGAATGTGCGAATGGGGAGACAAAAACAGGCTATAATGAATTTAAACTTATACTTAATTTTACATTGAAATGACATAAAACATTTTGATTTTGGCTCTGGGGGCAAATTTTCAGAAACAGAGGGTTCAAATTTCTGTGGGGAGGGTTCATACACAAACACTTCTCCTATTTATACCACAGCACACATGAAAAAGAAAAAGGCATCTGACGGAATCCAATATCGCCAAATACCTTTATTTCTGCGGTTTTACACCTATTCTGTTTTTCCTCTTTGCATCAATTAAGCGAGTTTTATTTCGTGAGTGTTTTCAAGAATCATCCAGTCCTCCGGGGCATGGTAAACTGTCTGCTTGTCTTTGTAGGATTCCTTATGAGAACGGAAGTTGACTGTATGCCCCATATACTCAGGTTTGGACAGTATCCGTCCAAACTGTTCCTGTTGTAATTTTTATATTTTAATTCAATCCAAATATTTAATAATAATTTTTAGCCCCCCCTTTTTTGTTTGACAAAATAATGATTTTTCTATATAATAAAAATTTTATTCATTTTTTTCTGAAAGCCCTTCCTGTGCTGGTCCATCCAACCTTTTGCCCTGATAGTCAAACCTCGATCCATGGCATGGGCAGTCCCAGCTTTTTGCATCGGGATTCCATTCCAGCTGACATCCAAGATGCGGACAGCACACGGATACAACAAAAATTTCCCCATTTTCATCTTTGTAGACGCCGCATTTTTCTCCTTTGTACTCAACCACTCCGCCGTGACCTTTTGGCAGCGCGTCAACTTCTGCGCGCGGCGGTGCAAATACACGGCGCGATAAATCTTTTGCCGCATGTAACATTTCCTTGGCAAGTTTTTTTCCTGAAGCTTGCATTGAAAAACGCTGCGGCGAAAAAACTTCTTCCCATGGATGACTGCCATTTTGAATCAATCCGGCAATGAGCTGTGCCGCAACCATAGAGGACGTCATTCCCCATTTCTGAAACCCTGTCGCTACATACCAGTTTGGCGTGGATGCAGAAAATTGTCCAATATACGGAATATTATCAAGCGTTATGCAGTCTTGCGCGCTCCATACCGCCACTTCATGCAAATTTGGATAATATTTTTCGGCTGCCTGCCGAAGCCTTGCAAATTTCCCTCCCGTCCGGTTTTCGCCGGTGCGGTGACCACCGCCGCCAAGCAAAAGAACATTATGCCAGCTTCGAAAGGAAAGCCCATCCAAATCAATTCCAAGATACATACCAGAAAGAAGATCCGATAACGTTCTATCACATTCTTCACCTTTTGAGGATAGTGCAATTACATAACTGCGTTCCTGGTGCATTCTCATAAAATAGTAGCCCGGCGCAATTTGAAACGGATAATGACAGCAAAAAATAATATTCTTCGCAGTAACAACGCCGTTTGGCGTGTAAAGTTTATCTTCCTCTGCGCATAAAACTTCTGTATGTTCATAGATTTCCAACAATTTTGAAATTGCATCGAGAAATTTGAGCGGATGAAATTTTGCCTGATGATCAAATCGAAGCGCTAATGTCACTGGAACTGGCAATTCCGTTTCTGTGACAAGAGAAGCCGAAATTCCAAGCTTTTTTGAAGCTTCATATTCCAGTCTGAGAAGTTTCGCATTCTCTGATTCCAACTCTTTTTCTGAGCTTATCCTATTATTTTTACAGCCCATTTCGGATTCTGACCTTATAATATCATCTGCAATTTCTGATTTATTTTGCTGCATTTTTATTTCCGCTTCCTCTGCTTTTTCTGTCGTGTACAGATAAGCGGGGCATCTTGTAAAATCACAATCAATTTTTTCCTCTTTTATTATTCGACTGTATTCCTCAATCGCCTGCTCATTTGCTCTCGCATATCCGCGCGCTTTTTCTTCACCGAACTTTTCCAAAAGATTATGATAAATCAGACCATGCTGCGAAGTGATTTTTGCTGTTGTCCTGCCTGTTTGCCCGTCACCAACACATCCCCGCTCAAGAACAACAACATGCAGTCCTGATTTTGCAAGATAGTATGCTGTCAGTATTCCAGCCAGACCTCCGCCGACAACCGCCGCATCTACAGACAAATCCTTTGTAAGCACACGATGTTCTGGAAGTGTTTCTGTTTTTTTCCAAATTGATGCATTCCCCATAAATTTTTTCAGACACAAAACCCACTCTTTTGGAAAGATGGAAAAGTGCCGTATTCCTTTCACTATTTTTATACAAACCGACCGAAACTTGCTAAAGTATGTCTGAAAATTCCATGCAGTTGACCAATCTGCCGAAAAATACAAGGAAGGATAAAAAATGGGTCGGTATTCCAGTTGGTTTTTCACATAAAACGCTCCAAAACACGACCGTTTTTTCATTGTTTTCTTTCGGCGTAATTTATAAATTTTTGCAATGTTTCATTTTCAGACACACTTTGACTAAAGCAAAAGAACATACAAGGTTAATTTTTACCAATCTCCGCGCAGCAACGGTGTTGCAAGATATACGACCGTCCGGTTATTATCTTCTTCATACCGCATCGCTACTTGAATATTTACCTTTTTCTGATCAACGCTGATATATTCAGGAAGCATTTTAGAATATGCATAAACTGTGTACAATTCTTTATCGCGGTTTTCATAAACCACTTTTCCGCCAAGCTCCTTAATCATAGAATCTGCAATTTTGTCCCAGCGTTCCAAAGGCAGATCCCCTTCGTAAGCTCCAAGGAATTGGATTGTTGTCTCGGCTTGCACTACCTGCAAATCTTTTAATGCCTCAATTAAAATATCCCGATAGGACAAAATATCAAAGTTCTTATCATTTTTAATCATAAGTTCGGTGTATAAATAAGTGCGGGAAGCGTCCTGCCGCAATGTAATTGCCTTGATTGTCGTTGATGCCTGTTTTGCTGCCTTCTCATAAGTATACACTTGGCTTACATCATTTTCCTGATAGCTTGTCTCGCCCTCCATCTGAATTCCAAGTGAATTTGCAAGATATCCGATCAGCGCTTGTTTATCATGTTCTGTCAAAAATGCCGTGCCGTAATCTGCCGTTATTTGAAGTTTGCTCTCAATACAACCGGAATCTGTCTCAACAAATGCCTCTGTAATTTCCATCTCCTGATAAAAAATCCGATCCGTAATAAATTTTGTAACAACGCCGATCAGCAAAACACCGCACAGCAAAATTAATGCTTTTACACGCCAGCTTCCATTGACATAATCCAAAAATTGGTTCCACTCTTCACGCAGGCTGATTTTTCCCTGTATTGTGCCGCGCCTTTTCTGATATCCCCCCTGGGACTCCCTCCCGTAAATATTATTTGCCTGATATCCCCTTGTCCGATTTCTTTCTTGATACTCCATAAAAAAAAACCTCCATTCCGGTAATAATCATTACCAAAAAATGGAGATTTTATTCTTATTCCATTAGGAAAATTCTTTATACTGCAAAATCTTGTAAAACAAAATTTTTATTTTATCTATGATATTTCTCTGCCAGCGACAAGCGTATCAGGGATCTGCGCAGTGCAAGCTCCGCCCGCACCTCGTTCATTTCCGCGTCCGTGCCTTTCAATCGACGCTCTGCGCGTATTTTCGCCTCATTTGCGCGTTTGATGTCAATTTCCTCCGGCCACTCGCACGATTCCGCAAGAATAACGACCTTATCCCCTAAGATTTCGAGAAAGCCTTCATGAAGCGCCGCTTCTCTCTCCTCCCCGTCCTTCTTGATGCGCAGGATTCCCGGAGCGACAATCGCGGTCAGCGGGATATGATCCTTCAGGACGCCGATCTCACCCTCCGTCGTTGTCAGCTCGATCATTTCAGCCTGATCGTCAAGAAAAATCCGGTCCGGGGCAATCACCTGCAGCTGGAAGTATTTGCTTGTATCTGCCATATGCACCTACTCCTATTTCTTTACCCTGGCAAGGACATCATCAATATTGCCTGCATTTAAGAAGTAACTTTCCGGGATATCATCATGCTTTCCTTCAAGAATTTCTCTAAATCCCTGAATGGTCTCCTGAACCGGAACATATCTGCCTGGAAGTCCTGTAAACTGCTCCGCTACATGGAACGGCTGAGACAGGAAACGCTGTACTTTTCTCGCGCGGGATACAAGCACTTTATCATCTTCTGAAAGCTCATCCATACCAAGAATCGCGATAATATCCTGCAATTCCTTATATCTTTGCAGAATTTCCTGCACACCGCGGGCTACCTTATAGTGATCCTCTCCGACAATACGCGGGTCAAGAATACGGGAAGTGGACTCCAGCGGGTCTACTGCCGGGTAAATACCAAGCTCCACAATGGAACGGGACAGCGCTGTTGTCGCGTCAAGGTGTGCGAACGTCGTTGCTGGCGCTGGGTCTGTGTAGTCGTCGGCAGGCACATAAACCGCCTGTACTGAAGTGATAGAACCATTCTTTGTGGAAGTGATACGCTCCTGCAGCGCACCCATCTCCGTCTGCAGGGTTGGCTGATAACCTACGGCACTTGGCATACGACCAAGCAGCGCGGATACCTCGGAACCTGCCTGCGTAAAACGGAAAATATTGTCGATAAAGAGAAGCACGTCTTTTCCTGATTTATCACGGAAATATTCTGCCATGGTAAGTCCAGTCAGACCAACTCTCATTCTTGCTCCCGGCGGCTCATTCATCTGTCCGAACACCATGGTGGTCTTGTTGATAACGCCGGATTCAATCATTTCATAATAAAGATCGTTTCCTTCACGGGTACGCTCGCCAACACCTGTAAATACGGAATAACCATTGTGCTCTGTCGCGATGTTGGTGATCAGCTCCTGAATCAAAACCGTCTTACCTACACCGGCACCGCCAAACAGACCGATCTTACCACCCTTCTGATATGGGCAGAGAAGGTCAACAACCTTAATACCAGTTTCCAGAATTTCTGTTTCTGTGGATTGTTCTTCAAATTTCGGCGCTTTGCGGTGAATCGGCATATATTCTACGCCTTCTGGCGACGGTTTCTCATCGATCGGCTGACCGAGAACATTGAACATACGTCCAAGTGTATTCTCGCCAACCGGAACGGTGATTGCAGCGCCTGTTGCCTCCGCATCCATACCGCGCACAAGCCCGTCGGTCGGACCCATAGCGATACAGCGCACCGTGTCATCACCGAGATGCTGCGCAACCTCCACGACCAATTCCTTGCTACCGTTCTTTATCTTGATCGCTTCATTAATTTCTGGAAGGTTTCCTTCCTGAAACTTAATGTCGAGGACTGCACCGATAATCTGGGTGATTTTCCCAATTTTGCTCTGTGCCAACTTTTCGTCACTCCTTTTCTCTTTACTTCTGGTTTATGCCGCGGCTGCCCGCTTTTGGAGCAGCAGCGGCCGCAGCTTGGACTTTAGCCAATTGCATTTGCCCCGGCAATAATCTCGGTAAGCTCCTGAGTAATCGAGCTTTGGCGCGCGCGATTGTACTTCAGAGACAAATCAGAAATCATCTCGTCAGCGTTGCTTGTCGCCGCATCCATCGCCTGCATACGGGCGCCGTTCTCACTGGCAAGCGCTTGGACAAGCGCGCCGTAGATCAAACTGTTAATGTATTTTGGGATAATAAGGTTCAACGCTTCCTCCGCCTGCGGTTCATAGTTCATAAGAACAAGATCCTCCTGCGCATCCGCAGTTCCTTCTTCCTTTGGTTCAACAGGAAGAAGTTTCAAAAACGTTGGAATGTGTACAACTGTGTTTTTAAACACCGTATAAGCGATATAGATCTCTCCGACCTCATTGTTTACAAACGCATCGAGAACTGCCCTCCCGATATCAATTGCATCCCGAAACATCGGCTCGTTCATCACCTCGGAATAATCCGCTTTAATGTTATAGCCGCGCCTTGCAAGTGCCTCTTTTCCCTTGCGCCCAACTGCATAGATTACCGCGTCCTCCTTCGGTATCCCGCTGCCTGTTACCAGCTTGATTACATTGGAGTTGTAGCCGCCGGCAAGCCCGCGGTTTGAGGTGACCACAATAATTGCCTTTTTCTTTGAACTTCCGGCATTCAGATAAGGATGTGACAAGGTACTGGACTTTTTCAGCATGGAACTCACGGTCTGATACATATAATTAAAGTACGGCAGCGACTGCTCTGCGCGCGTCTTTGCTTTTTGCAGCTTAACCGTGGATACTAATTTCATGGCTTTGGTGATCTGCCCGGTACTCTGAATACTCTCTTTCCGCCTTTTGATATCTCTCATTGAGGCCATAGCTTCACACCCTCTCTGTTATTTAGTAAATTCCTTTTTGAACTCATTGATCGCCTGAACAAGCTTTTGTTCACATTCATCATCCATAATCTTCTTGCTGCGGATGCTTGATGGAATCTCTGGATACTTTGTATCAATATATTCAAACAATCCGCGTTCAAATGACAGGATGTCTGCTACGGCAATATCAAGCAGATACTTCTTTGTTGCCGCATAGATAATCATAACTTGATATTCGACGGGCATCGGCTTGTACTGCGGCTGCTTTAAGACTTCCTTAATGCGCTCGCCCTGAGCCAGACGTTCCTTTGTGTCCGCATCCAAGTCGGAGCCAAATTGCGAGAATGCCGCCAGCTCGCGGTACTGCGCCAGATCGACACGAATTGGACCAGAAATCTTTTTCATCGCCTTAATCTGTGCGGAACCGCCCACGCGCGATACAGAAAGACCTGCGTTTACCGCCGGACGGAAACCGGAATTAAACATCTCTGTCTCCAGATAAATCTGTCCGTCTGTAATGGAGATTACATTTGTTGGAATATACGCCGATACGTCGCCCGCCTGCGTCTCGATAATCGGCAGTGCAGTCAGCGACCCGCCGCCAAGTTCATCGGAAAGTCTTGCCGCACGCTCCAAAAGTCTGGAATGCAGATAGAATACATCTCCAGGATACGCCTCACGTCCCGGTGGTCTTTTCAGAAGCAGGGAAAGTGTACGATATGCAGTGGCATGTTTGCTTAGGTCATCATAAATAATCAGGACATCCTGTCCAGATTCCATCCATTCTTCCCCGATTGCACACCCGGAATACGGCGCAATATACTGTAACGGTGCAAGCTCACTTGCAGTTGCGACAACTACTGTCGTGTAGTCCATCGCACCAAATTCTTCTAATGTCTTTACAATATTGGCAATTGTAGAAGCTTTCTGACCAATAGCAACATAAATACACTTTACATTTTCGCTTTTCTGATTGATAATGGTATCGATGGCGATGGCTGTTTTACCAGTCTGACGGTCACCGATAATCAGCTCGCGCTGTCCGCGGCCGATCGGCACCATTGAGTCGATGGCCTTGATACCTGTCTGCAGCGGGGTATCTACGGATTTTCTTGAGATAACACCTGATGCAACACGCTCAATCTGACGGTATTTTTTCGCCGCAATCGGTCCTTTTCCGTCGATCGGCTGTCCAAGTGCATTTACAACGCGCCCAAGCATCGCGTCGCCCACCGGCACTTCCACAACGCGCCCGGTTGTCTTAACCGTATCGCCTTCATTGATATTTTTGCTGTCACCAAGCAATACCGCGCCGACATTGTCCTCCTCAAGATTGAGGATCATGCCGTAAATCTCGTTTGGAAATTCCAACAGTTCGCCCTGCATCGCCTTCTCCAAACCATGGATACGAGCAATGCCGTCTGCTACCTGAATCACGGTTCCTACGTCGGATACCTCCAGCTTGGTGCTGTAATTCTTTATCTGTTCCTTGATTACGGAACTGATTTCCTCAGGTCTTAAATTCAAGGGATAAGCACCTTCCTTCTATGAAATAATCTGATTTCACTGCCGAATCACACCTTTAAAATATAGATCGTTTATCTGTTCAACAATATTTCACAGACATCCCAAAACTACTTTGCTGGTTTTTTCGGCTGTTATTTGCTTTAAGAAAGCTGAATTTCCTGCAGCTGTTTCTCCATTCGCGACAGCTTGGTACGGATACTGCTATCCACCACACGGTCGCCAATTCGAATTACCATTCCACCAATCAATGACGCATCCACTTTGTAATGCATCTCCAGTGAGGCATAATTGGTTGTGTCAAGCAGTTTTTGCTCCACCTTTCCCCTCTGCGTCTCATCGAATTCAATGGCAGAAACAACAAAAACAACGCCTATTTTTTTATATTCCTTGACTAAGGAAAGGAAATAGCACAGTATTGCGTCCATTTCGTCCGCACGCCCTTTTTCTACTACCAGCGAAAGGAAACCTGCCATATCGTCAGAAACCCTGCCGCGGAAAACATTGCCCACGGCGTCAACCCGTTCTTCTCTGCTGATTTTCGGGTGTGTCAGGAGCAGCATCAGATCATTATTCTGTCTGAATACCTGACGGACACTTGCCGCTTCATCATAGAGAGTATCCACGGACTGCTTCTCCAGGGCAAGGTCAAATAAGGCTTCTCCATATACTTTGGATACTAATCTCGCCATGTATCATCACCTATTTCATTCAAAGCATCGTCCACAAGCTGCAACTGTTTCTTCTCATCCATGCTTTCCGCAACAAACTTGCCAGCCATCATAGATGCTACAGAAATCATTTCCTTCTTTACTTCATCTCTCATCTTACTCTTTTCAAGCTCGATCTCTCTGCTTGCTCTCTGTGTTATCCTTACAGCTTCCTCCTGTGCTCCGGCAATAATTTCAGCTTCTTTCTTTGCCGCTTTCTTTCTGCCTTCGCTCAGAATTTCATCTACTTCCTTGTCCGCGGCAAGCACTTTCGCATCATACTCGGCCTTAAACAAAAGCGCGTCCTCCTTGTCTTTTGCAGCCGCGTCGAGATCCGCCTGAATCTTTGCACGGCGCTTTTCCAAGAGGTCTCTCGCCGGATTGAACAGGAGATAGGATAACAGCAGGAATAAGACGAACACGGCAATCAGCGTAATACAGACATCGGCAAGCATCTGCGCGTCCAATCCAAAAATACGATCCAGCCATGCAAACAGGCCTTTCCCGTCCTCATTGGTCAACACACCGCCAGTCAAAAACACGCTGCCCGCGTTGATAATGCTTATCAAACTGCCCACTGCTTTGCCTCCCTTCGGTTAGTTTACTTTGTTTTGCAAATCAAAGCCTACCGATCAACGGGTTAGCAAACAACAGGATGATAGCAACCGCGAAACCATAAAGACCTGTCGTCTCGGCAACGGCCTGGCCCAAAAGCATCGTAGACATAATCGTACCCTTCGCCCCTGGATTGCGTCCAACGGCAGCAGCGCCGTGACCAGCAGCGATACCCTGCCCTACACCTGGTCCGATACCAGCGATCATCGCAAGACCTGCGCCAATTGCGGAACATGCTAAAATTAAACCTCTATCTGTCATTTTCTGTTTCCTCCTTAAAAACAATTTGCGTTTTCAATGATTTGTCTTTATCCATTATTCAGGAGCAAAATAAGCTCCATGGATTACCACGTTTCAGCAGGCATACACTTTTTTTGCCTGCCGCTGCTCTCAGCTTGAAACCGACCGCCAAAAAAGAAACTGCTTCCTAAAATGTTCCGCCGCAACGCCATAAATCTGTTTTATGACATCAAAGGCAATAAAACATTTATTCTTCCTCAAACGTATTTGAGATGAAAACCATCGTCAACATACTAAATACATAAGTCTGAATCGCGCCGGAAAATACGTCAAAATATCCGTGCAGAACCGATGGCCAAATAATAGCAAACTTGCCGATCAATCCATAGATCAAAGCCATCATAACTGTTCCAGACAAAACATTTCCGAACAGACGAAGCGACATGGACAGCGGCGTCGCCAGCTCGCCGATAATATTGATCGGAGTCAGCAGTGCCGGCTTAAATAGGTTTGTAATGTGCTTCGATTTTTGATATTTGAAGCCATTATAATGAATCAGGACAAACGTAATGATCGCAAGACCAAATGTCACACCGTAGTCTGCTGTTGGCGGTCGAAGTCCAAACAGACCGGAAATGTTGGCCAAAAGGATAAAGCAAAAGATCGTTCCAATGTAATTTGCAAATTTTCCGCCGTGCTTCTCGCCCATATTGGTTTTTGTAAGATTGTCAATTGCATCGACCATGTATTCAATCACATTTAAGAACGGTCCCGGAGCTTTCTCCGGATCTGCTTTCCTGATTACCCTGTTTGCTATCAGTGCAAAGACTACCAACGCCAGTATCACAATAAGCATACAAATCGTTGTTGTCGTCAGCCAAACTTCCTGCCCGAAAAACTTGTATTGCAAAAAACCATTGACGCCGACGGACACTCCTTCATCGGAGCTCATCTGCAGCAAGTTTCCGCCAGCGAAGCCCGCTGAAAGCAAACTGCTTCCATTGCCCACTTTCTCACCCTCCTTTGCTTAAAAGTTTTATTATTTTATGAGTTAACGGCTGTAAATACGCCGAAAACTTTAGACTAAATACCCCGGCTAACACACCGAGTACATGAAATACCCCCGGAATCAAGCCTCCGACGGCAAAAGCGGCAATTGCCATAATAAGCCTTTTTATCGCGCTTTTTTTCATATATTTATTTGCGGATTCTTCATCCATATCAAGCGCGCGGTCAATGGTTACATACATATGCCACAACATCAGCCCCGCTGTACCAGTGCCAAGAATCACACCAAGCACCCACCGATACCACGCTTCACCAGCAATTATACCACCGACAGCTCCAAAAATGAAGGAGAAAAATAAAATCCCTGTCACCATATCGCGGACGGTTTCTTTGATCTGGCGGGCATCCTCCTCCGGGGTTGGCATTGGAAGCAGTTCTTCCTCCTGTCCGCCCGCTTTATTCTCTTCCATTACGCTTTCGCCAGGCATCAAATTCCTCCTCCGCTTCCTGCTGCCGGTTTTTCTTTTCTCCCTTTTCTTCCTCTTTCAAAAGTTCCGCCTCCTGCCTTAACAACAAACGCGCTCTGCGCGCCGCCACGCCGTCGGCAAGGTTTGCCGCAGTATTCAAACGGTTCCTGGCTAATATTTTTTCTTCGTCAGATAAGATTTCCTTTTTGAGAGACTCTGCTTCTTCAGAAAAAATACCATCCTTGTCATTCAAAGAACCTTCTTTGCTTTTGTTTTCTTCGCCAGAAATATCATTCTTATTTAAGGATGTGGCAGTACAATTTTTTTGTCTTTCTTTTTTTAGTTCCTCCCAGTATGCCAACTCCTGTTTTTCTCTTGCAAGATCTGCTGCGTAAAAAGGTTTTGTCAGCTTATACACATTGCGGAATGCTGCCAAAAAACCAAGCAGCAAAAAAACAAGAAACCAAAAGTTCATCCCGGACAAGTGATCCATCCAATACCCAATCACTCCGCCAAGGAAAATCGGCGCCAGCATACTGATTCCGATTTGAGTGACCATCAGGATAGATTTTCCAACGGACTGCCCCTTTTTTGTATTTCCTTGCTCTGATTTCTTGCTGCCTTTCTGCTCTTTCATAATTTCCATTTCCGCAAATACAAAAATTTTATACTTACCATTTCTCTTTGTATACAAAACAACTATGTAGCTGTCTCTCGACTTCCTGGAACGCTCTCTTTGTTCCGCCTAACGCCGCCTTATTATTTCTGATATCAGCCCAAATAAAAAACACCTATATCATATCACACTTTTGCAAAGATGTATACATTTTCTGATAAAGTTCAAAGAATTTATCGGTTTTTTATTTATAATCTTTCTGCCTTTATAATTTTTATAAAAAATTCCTCAAATCAAAAAGACATTTGCGTTTTGTATTTCTATATGCTATACTGTTGCAAATCAATATAATCCCTATTATCCACAAACAAATACATATCAGAACCAGCAGGAGGAAAACTCTATGCCAGAAAAGCTTTTGTATCGGAAACGTTTTATTCCCATGGAAACAATTGCCTTAAAAGATGACAAAATTCTTTTATGGCAGGATGATCTGATTGTAACAAAATGGAATTCCTTAAAACCCCGCCGCGATATTGGCAGCGGACTCTCCGCCTACTACTTAAAAGACGGCATCAAAGTCAGCAAAATCTTTGATCCTAATGGAAATTTCGTTCACTGGTACTGTGATATGATACATCCTGTCACCATGGAAGATTCCATTATCTTTGAAGATCTTCTGATCGATGTTGTAGTGAAAAAAGACGGCAGTATTCTTGTTCTCGACGCGGATGAAGCCGCCGATGCACTGCGTCAGGGCATGATCTCCTCAGAACTTCTTTGCCAGGCACTGACTTCTATGAACTTGCTGCTGACTTCATTATATAAAGGACAGTTTGAACAATACAGCAAAATCATTGAAACGCTCTCTGCTCAGAATCCGGCAGACCAATAAAACAACCGTTTATTGATTGACTACAAAGAAAGGATACAGCGGCAGAAAAGACGCTTTTGTCTTTCCTGCGCCGATTCTTTCTAAATTTTGGAGAATAAACTTTAAGTTTCAGGCTTAAACTGCCCAATTTCCCTTTTGCATAGTATCCTCGATTTCCTCGATGGTTCTTGGCGTAATGGCAGAAAGATTCTCACACCCTGTTTCTGTCACAAGACAGTTGTCCTCCAGCCGGAAACCAATGCCCCATTCTTCATGATAAATACCAATATCCACACAAAATACCATATTCGGTGCAATGATTTCCGGCGTCTCAACCACGTCATGAACATCAAATCCTACATGGTGTGCTCCTCCGTGCCACATATACGTCCCAATTTTATCAACGTCTTTTAAAACTCCTGCTTCTTTCAGCATAAGCGCATTGTAGCGTCTTGCTTCACCATCCACATCTCTCATCTGCATTCCCGGCTTGATTATGCTGAACATATGATTGGATGTTGCAAAAGCACATTCATATAACAACCGCTGCCGCTCGTTAAATTTCCCATTGCACGGCCATCCTCTTGATACATCATTCATCAAGTGGTCATGCCATGCGCCTACGTCATTCAGCACCATATCGCCGTCCAGCGCCTGCCCCTTATAAGAATAATAATGAATGCAGAAATTGTTTTTTCCCGCAGAAATAATAGAAGGGAATGCTGGTCCCTGCGGGCCATACTGCCCTAATACATAGTCAAAAACCGCTTTGTATTGATATTCATACATTCCTGGTTTTGACGCTTTCATCATCGAGGTAATTCCATCGCATGTAATCTTTTCTGCCTCTCTCATAGCCTCAATCTCACAAGGCTGCTTGATTGTGCGAAGTCTGCGCACAATCGCATTAGCATTTTCCACACGCAAAAATGGATAGTCGGACGCCATTCTTTTCAGCAAAAGATGAGCAGGTTCATCCCGGTCTTTTGGGTCAACCCGGTAAAGATCCAAATATAAATACTGATAATTTCCTGCAGATGCCAATCTGTGAAATTCTGCCTCAAATTCTCCGACAAATGAAACTTGTGCAATCCCTGATTGTTCTGCTGCCTGCTCTGGTTTAATGCGCTCTCCCGTCCATCTTTCCTTCAACAGATCCGGCGGCAGTATGTAAACTTTCTCCTCCACATTTCCTGAGGAATCCTTTTTTGCCAACAATACAAATTCTTTTCCATCCAGTCCTGTCAAGTATAGAAAATTTCTGTTTGTATAAAAAGGGTAATACTCATCATTTGTTTTCCGTACTTCCATCCCCGAAAACATCACAAGCAGCGATTGCTCTTTCATCTGCTGGTAAAATCTCTCTCTGTTGCCCTGATAAAATCTTTTATCCATGATTTCCTCACATTCTTTTTTACTACCCTACAACTTAAAACTGCTAAAAATATCAATTCAAACAGCTCTGTTCTATCTGATTTTTTGCTATTTTCAGCAATTCTTCAGCAGTCAAACAATATCGTATTCTCATTCCAAAGATTTGTCAAGCCCGTTCTAAAATCTTCTTTTATTTTCAATAATTATAAAATTTTACCTTCAAAATTTATTATTAAACTATGTTTGAAAAACATGGTATAATATCGACAGATATTATACCAGCGCCGATTCGCGTCCGACGAAGGCAAACTGTGTGTATATTATATTCCATCAAGTCCAAATAATACTATTCGGAGGTATTTATGCCAAAATATTACCAGTTTTATAAACCCGCTGGCTGCATCACCGCACTGCGCGATGAAAAAGAACCAACCATTATGCAGTATCTTGATCCGCTTGATATGTCTGTTCTGCGTCCAGTCGGCAGGCTTGACCGCGATACAGAAGGACTTTTGATTTTAACAGACGACGGCGCATACAATCAAAGAATGACGCATCCGCAATCAGGTATTGAGAAAGAATACTTTTTCTGGGCGATTGGCATATTTCATGAGGAAAAACAACAAAAACTTGCGCGGGGGGTCATGTTGCCCGGTATGATGGACAGCACAGCCCGCCCCGCGCATATAAAACTTCTTCAGACAAATATTCTGAAAAATATCAAAAATGAAGTCAAAGGCAAATCCCGTGAACGTATCCTCAAAAACCGTCCTGATACACCCGTATTTTCAGGATACATTACAGTCACCGAAGGGCGTAAGCATGAAGTCAAACGTCTCCTAAAAAGCATTGGCTGTTATTGTGTGTATTTAAAACGTGTCCGTATGGGAAATATACAGCTTAATCCATCGCTGCGTCCTGGGGAAGTGATGGAATTCACTGTAAATTGCTAAGCCTTTACCGCGTTAAAACGACATTTATTTTTACATTAAATGGTCAGGATAATTCTTTAACACAATACTCGAAAACGGCCAAAGACGCATAGACAAAATACCATCTTCCGCAAAGTATGGCACATAATCTACGCCAAAACCATCAACATTTGTGTAAAGCATACGAGCCAGAGGTTTTTCCGCGTCCACGCCCAGCTCCCAGACAGGCACTTCAACATTGACTTCATAGTCGTTATTATTTACAAGAATAACAAACTGTTCATCTTCTGTGAACCTGCCGTAGCCAATAACACCATAAGCGCCATACACAAACTTGATCGAACCTGTCTTTAATGCCTGGTATGATTTATGAATTGCTATCATTTCTTTGTGAAGGCGAATTAATTCCTTGTCCTCGCTCCCCCATGGGTAAGTACGCCGATTGTCTGGGTCAGTCCAGCCGCAGACGCCCGCCTCATCGCCATAATAAATGGTTGGTGCGCCGATCCAAGTCATCTGAATTACAACGGCCTCTCTCATAATAGCCGGATTAAGGTCATAGTTAGCAGCTTCTGGTCCGCTTGATCCAATTCTCCCAACACGATGATTCGTCCGTGTCATAAATCTGGAATGGTCATGGTTTGACAGCTCGTTCATCGCAACCATCAACGACTGAGTATGAAAACTTGTCATGTAATGCCGCATTGCGCCAAAAAATGCATCAGCATTTCGATACATATCTTGTCGGTACTCGTCACTGTGCTTTTCAAGCCCTGTCAAAAACCAGGTTACTGGTTCCATAAATGCATCATAATTCATTACGGAATCCCACTGATCTCCCTCAAGCCAGGATGCCGGATCACCATAATGTTCCGCAAGAATCAGCGCATCTGGATTTGCAGCGCGCACATTTTCACGAAATTTTCTCCAAAATTCATGGTTATATTCCGGGGAATGCCCAAGATCAGCCGCCACATCCAGCCGCCATCCATCGACATTATATGGCGGCGAAACCCACTTTCTGGCAATCCGCATAATATAGCTAAACAGCTTGGGAGAATCTTCATAGTTGAGTTTTGGCAGCGTATCATGCCCCCACCATCCATCATAAGAACCATTGTACGGCCAGTGTTCTGACTCCGGCTGATGAAACTGAAAAAATGTATGATACGGACTATCCTCAGAGACATAAGCACCCTTATCATAGTCTTCTGCATCCTCATAAATACCCTCGCGGTCAAGCCATTTATTAAATGAACCGCAGTGGTTGAATACGCCGTCCAGAATAATTCTCATACCCCGCTTATGAATTTCCTCCACAAGCGCAGCAAAATACTGGTTGCTTGCCTCAAGATTTTCTTTTCTTGTAACACGGCTGATATATTTTGTCGCCTTTTTATTTGACTTTTCACCTTCCGGCAAACACTCGCCTTCATCTCTTCGAATAACACCGTAATGCGGGTCAACATAATCGTAATCTTGTATATCATACTTGTGATTTGACGGTGAGACAAAAATTGGGTTTAAATAGATAACCTCCACACCCAGCTCCTGCAAATAATCAAGTTTTTTCCATACGCCAGCCAAATCTCCGCCATAGAATTCACGCACACCCATAGCGGCAGGATATTTGTTCCAATCTACCACTCGCGTAGTTCCCTCGCCAATATAACAATACTCTTTGTCCAACACATCATTGGACGGGTCACCATTGCAAAAACGATCGACAAAAATCTGATAAATTACTGCACCCTTAGCCCAATCTGGAGTCTTATACCCCGGCACAATACAAAAGTCATATTCTGGACGATGAACTGTATCCACACCAGAACGTGTATAGAAATATCGTTCTTCTTTAAAAATAACTTCAAAATGATATAGAACAGGTTTGTTTTCCGGCAGCAGCTCTGCCTCATAAAAATCAAAACTTTTGTTTGATTTCACTATGTCCATCGGGTATTTCCGATCTTCGACACACATAACCACCTGCGCCAGCTTCTGGCGCGCAGTCCGAATCCGAATTTTTACAGGCTCATAAGGCTTTGGTTCCGGCGGGATACGATAGGAACCAGTGCCGTCGCTGAACACTGCTGCCTTATTAAAAGGCATGTCATCCATACATGATTCACAGATGCTACGATTGCTATCCATACTGGTTACTCCTGCTGTGGTAAAGTCAAAGTGAATTTTTACAACTCACTTCGCTGTTTGCTCATAACCTTATTGCTGTTTTACGGTTTTTACCGCGGCTTTTTTACAGAAACAAAAACTTAGTTCTTTGTCATAACAGACCATCGAACAGTTGGAATTATATTGATTAAGACTTTATTTCCAACAAAGGTCAATAACTATTTTATAACACCGTCCATACGAATTCAATATACAAACCGCCTAAATTTTTCTATAATATTTTATAGAATCGGATAGTAAAAGAGGACAGTTTACGGTAACTGTCCTCTTTCGGAGAAGGTATTTTTGTTACTTATGGGGTGTAGCAAAAACTATATAATGTATTGGGGTTTACAAGTTTTATTATAGCATGACCAAAGCAAAAAGTGTTCACAAATATAATAATATTATTTCGAACTTTTTCGTCAATATCACGATAATCTTCCACTTTCTACCTACTTGCCAACGTCATTTTGTATAATGAGATAATCAAAAAACTTTTCTTTATTGGAAGGTAATATTATGCTTGTTCTCCAAAAAGTCCCTCAAATTCATCGCGCCCAATTCTCTCCTTCTCAATCAGCAGTTCTGCACAGCGATGAAGAACATCTTTATTTTCCAAAAGCATCGTTTTCGCCTGAGCGTAACATTCGTCGATCAGCTTGCGCACTTCCTCGTCAATCTTGGCGGCAACCGTTTCACTGTAACTTCTTGTGTGCGCCAAATCTCTGCCGATAAATACTTCATCATCGTCGTTTTCATAATTTACCATACCGATGCTGTCTGAAAAACCATATCGAGTCACCATGCTGCGCGCAGTGTTTGTCGCGCTTTTGATATCCTGCGACGCGCCTGTTGTAACATCATCAAAAATCAGCTCTTCCGCCACGCGCCCGCCTAATGTTACAATAATATCCTGCCGCATTTTACCCTTTGTATAAAACATTTCATCTCTCTCCGGCAAAGGCATTGTATATCCTGCCGCGCCGCTGCCTGTCGGGATAATAGAAACCGTGTAAACCGGTCCTACATCCGGCAGTAAATGAAATAGAATCGCATGTCCTGCCTCATGATATGCAGTAATTTTCTTTTCCTTCTCGGAAATAATACGGCTCTTTTTCTCTTTGCCAATTCCAAGCTTAATAAAAGAACTTTTGATATCTTCATCACGAATACATGCACGATTTTCCTTTGCGGCAAGAATCGCCGCCTCATTTAACAAGTTTTCAAGATCCGCCCCTGTAAAACCTGCTGTTGTCTGCGCGATTTGCTTTAAAACTACATCGTCGCCCAGCGGCTTATTTTTTGCATGAACTGCAAGAATCTCCTCCCGCCCTTTTACATCTGGTCTTCCAACCACAACTTTACGGTCAAACCTTCCAGGTCTTAGAATCGCAGGGTCAAGAATATCCACGCGGTTGGTCGCCGCCATAACAATAATTCCCTCGTTGCTGCTGAAACCGTCCATCTCGACAAGCATCTGGTTTAGCGTCTGCTCACGCTCATCGTGACCGCCCCCCATTCCGGTGCCGCGTCGCCTTGCAACCGCGTCGATCTCATCGATAAATACAATACAAGGAGCATTTTTCTTTGCGTCGGCAAACAAGTCTCTGACGCGGGAAGCTCCGACGCCGACAAACATCTCCACAAAGTCAGAACCCGAAATGGAAAAAAACGGAACTCCTGCCTCTCCTGCTACCGCCTTGGCAAGCAGAGTTTTACCGGTTCCTGGAGGTCCCTCAAGCAAAACACCTTTCGGAATACGTGCGCCAAGACTTAAATACTTCTTCGGATATTTCAGAAAATCGACAATCTCTCCAAGTTCTTCTTTTTCCTCGTCAAGTCCTGCCACATTTTTAAACGTCGTATTTTTATTCTCATCCAATGTCATCTTCGCACGGCTTTTTCCAAAGTTCATCACCTTTGTGTTTCCACCGCCGCCGCCGTTCATTACATTCATCATCATCGCAAATAAAAAGATAACGATAACTGCGCCGAAGACATAAGGAAGAATTTTCAATACCACGCTCGGTTTATCAACCTCATGAACCACCGTGCTGACATTTGCGTCGTAACTTGCCTGTTCTGCTTTTGACACATCTGTTACATCAAACAGCACTGTTTGATTGGTTATCAAAGTTACGCGCACTTGCCCGGTCGGATATTCCTGATTTGGAAAAATATCTACTCGTTCTATATTGCCATTTTTAAGGTCTGATAAATACCTCTGATAACCATAACCTGTGGAATTTTTTCGAATTCCATTTGAAAACAGAATTGCGATAAGCAGCATAACAAGAAGGAACAAATAAAAGCCATAGCCTTTTAAAAACTTACCCACTTTTTTCTTCCCTCCAATCTACAATTCAACTACGCCGATATACGGAAGATTCCGATATCGCTGCTGGTAGTCCAAACCATAGCCGACTACGAAAGCATCTGGAATTGTAAAACCTGTATAATCTACGGAAACTTCAACTTCCCTGCGGCTTGGTTTATCCAGTAATGTACAGAGCCGGATGCTGTTTGGCTTTCTTTGCTGCAGCATCCCTGTCAGATAATGAAGCGTGTTGCCGGAATCAATAATATCCTCCACTACCAGCACATCTTTTCCTTCGATCGAGTTATCCAAATCCTTTGAAAACTTCATTCGGCCACTGGAAACGGTCTCGTCCCCATAACTGGAAATCGCCATAAAATCAAGCGAACATGGTACAGTGACATGCTTTGACAGCTCCGTCATAAAAAACACGCCCCCTTTAAGAATACAAATCATGTGTACCTGCTTGCCCTCATAATCTTTGCTGATCTGCTCTGCTATTTCACGAATTCTTTTTGCTACTTCTTCTTCAGAAATCAACACACTGATTTTTTCCGCCATTGTGATTATCCTCTCCTTCTTAATTCTGCCACAAGAATGTGTTTTGTATTCTCACTCACATAAAGCCCATTTTCTGACCTTACACCAACCGCCCATAAAACACGGCTTCCTGCTGTCAGCAACAAAATATTGTCCCTCTCCCGCCAATGTATTTTCCGGTCAATCAATAATGACTTCAGTGATTTTTTCATTCCATCCTTATGAATCACCATGTAATCGCCCTCTCTTCTTGTCCGCAGAGTTAGCGTATTACTGATTTTATCATAATCAAACCATTTCGTATAGCCGTTTTTTGGAATTTCTGCATTTTTTTCATAAGCAATCTTTCTAAGAGAAAATATCCATCCCCCAAACTCCAGTTGAAACGGCAGTTTTGTAATTTCACATTGTTTTTCCTCGGCGGACGATTGTACTGGCATACACGGAAATCCAAAATCTTCATCCCATTTCTGCATTTCCAGGTTAGCATTTTTGGTTGTAAAGCAATCATTTGTCTGACTGGTTCTCTTTTCTGATATACATTCAGACTTGTTTGTCTCAGCAGCGGATTCCTCTGATATCACTTGAAATTTATCTGTTTTTTGAATCATATCTTCTGCTGGCACAAATAAATTTTTTTTATTCCCAGCAGTTAATTTTTCCTTGGAAATCTCCAGAATATTATAACTGCGGCGGGCAATCATCTGGTATGGCAGTGATACTTGCCGACCGCTCATTCCATGAGCAAGGTCACGAAGCTGATTTACATGAACTCGTCCAATATTCTTTCTTTCACCTGCAAGTTTTTCCAGCGCATATAAAAGTACTTCATCCCCAATAACCCTCGGTAAATGCTCCCATTCATGGATAGAAATTTGAACCCGAAAAGCGGCTGGCTCTTCTATATCATCAGCAATCTTATGATAGATTTCCAATGTCTGCCGCCGCAAAACTTCCACAACTCCAGCAAGTTCCTCCGCAACATTTGCCAAATGCTCAACTGCCTTCGCATTAACCTGCTCCACGGCGACATTTAAAATAGAATGCCGGATACAATTTCTTGTATAATCCAAAAGAAAGTTTGTTTCATCTGTACGATATAATATTCCTGCATCCGCAAGATACTTCTCAATCTCTGAGCGGGTCGCGCATACAAGCGGGCGGATAATATTGCCCCTGCGCGGCAAAATTCCGCAAAGACCAGCAAGCCCAGTCCCTCGGAATGCATGAAATAAAAAAGTTTCCGCACTATCATTTCGATTGTGCGCCACTGCAATTTTCGCACCGCCAAATTCCTCAGCCACTTGATAAAAAGCACTATATCTGGCTTCTCTTCCAGCTTCTTCCACAGACTGTCCAAACTCTGCCGCAAGTTTTGGCACATCGCAGAAGATCACACGGCACTCCACACATCTTTTTTCGCATTCTTCCACAACATACTGCGCATCCGTCTCAGCGGTCTCCCCACGAATCCCATGATTGACATGCACTGCGACAAGCTGGAGAGAATATTGATTTTTCATCCTGCACATAAGTTCTAACAGACACATAGAGTCGGCACCGCCGGATATTCCCATCACTACTCTGTCCTTGTTGGACAAAAGTTCATTCTGCTGAATAAAATATTCTACTTTCCGTAATAAATCCATTTCTTGTCACACTCCTAACATGTACATTGTACACCAATCTCTTTTTTATGGCAAGAAAAGAACTTTTTCATTATCCAAATTACAACTTTTATTGCTCCTGCCCCGTGCGCACACGGCGCGATAATCCTGCAACCAGTACGGTCATATCATCTTTTGGACAATATTTTTCCCTTGTAAGCGCCGCTTCTAAAATTATATTGGCAAGTTCCTGCGGGCTTTTGCTCTCCGCTTTTGAAAGCGCCTGCATCAAAAATTCTTCTCCGCCCTCTCCACCTTCAAGCACACCGTCCGAAAGCATAATAACATAATCTCCGTCATACAGCTTTTTTTGTTTTACATCATAAGAAACACTTGAAAGAACTCCTGCGGGAAGTGTTGTTGAATGGATGCTCTCCATCCAATCTCCCCTCAATATGTATGTTGCGGCTGCACCAGCCTTCATAAAATCGCATACTCCTGTTGTTAAATGCAGCACACACACATCCATTGTTGTAAATAAAGTATTATCTGCGCGCAATACCAACATGGAATTAATCAATTTCATAGCAGCTTCTTCTTTAAATCCCGCTTCTAAAAACTGTTCCAGCAGCTCGATTACTCTCTCGCTTTCCCGACATGCAAGTTCTCCGCTTCCCATCCCGTCCGAAAGCAGCATAACAACCTCGTCCCCTTCGGGATACAAAAATGAAAAATTATCGCCGGAGATTCTGCTATCTGCTCTGGCAGCGCGCGCCACACCGGTAATTACCTGAAAATTTGCATCTTCACGAAATATATAATCTGTATAATCCTTTCCAATCACATTTTTTGAATCTTCACAGGGAATCAATTTTTCCCCTACAAGACAGCTTAAAATCATTGCCGCTTCGCGCGTTGTCATACAATGCCCTTTTCGGCAGCGCGCCGTCAAATGTACTTCCAAGCTCCCATCGCTCCTCTCCAACATCAAAAGCTGCCGCGCGCGTATATTTTTCATCCACAGCCGCACTGTAATACTTCTTGGCAGCCTCCACACGCGATTTCCGCCCTGTTCCAAATTTCCTGCAAATTCTCCGACAATACGCGCCATTTCTGTTAATTGGTCCGCGACAGCTTCCCTGCTTTCATTTAGCCGATTGCGCCACAACATCCCTTGTTTTAATTGATAAAGTCCCTGCCCTAACTCGTCAAACATGCGATGCCGATTTCGGCAGTGCGAAAAATATCTGCTTTTTACTTCCTCGGATAATCCGCCATCGGTCTGTACTGCATCAAGCAATTCCGCCACCTTTGTGCTGCTTGCAATTTCCTCCTCAACCCAGCATTTTTGACAATCCGCACAATCCGCACATAATTTCATTGATACTTCATCAAAAATTCCATTGAGTGTTTCTCTTTTTAATTCTGTTCCGATATCTGCAAAATTGCTGATGCTCCCGGAAAGTCTCTGGAACGAACCTGCAATCCCATTTAAACGCCGTTTCATATCATTCTGCATCTTCCATTCAATCACATCATCCCGTTTCATCTTTTTCCTCACATTCTGCCGCCAACCTGCGGTCTTATGAAAGAATTTCCCGCCCGACAAACCTTATTTATAACCCAAACCAACCAGCGGAATATATGGTTTGGAAATAAACAGCAAATAACACTTGTAATAGCATGGATTATATCAATCGGGCAGATTATATTTTGTCAGATTTAGGAGGTCAATTCAGAAAACTTGTTGACATAATTATATCAGAAATCGTATGAAAAATCGAATCGAGAGAGTTCGATTATATTGAAATATCTATTTCAGCAAGAAATATGTCAAAATCTATCGCACAAAAATTTTTAATTGTTTTCAACAATATAGAAACTAAACTGCTGAAAACAATATCCTTCATCCATTTGGAAAACACATTTATATAGATTTTTTCTTCTTTTTAAAGTTGTCTGCCAAACAAAGAACTTCGAAAAACCAAAGGATTCTAAATCGAGTAGGGAAGGTTTGTCTTCCCTACTCGCCGCGCGACCCGTGCGCCGCACCAGCGGCATAATTCCTCTGCACGGGTCTGCGCATAAAAATAAAGAACCTCTGAAAATTCAGAAGTTCTTTTCTATGGCGGAGGAGGGACTTGAACCCCCGACACCACGGGTATGAACCGTGTGCTCTAGCCAGCTGAGC
>CAMUAR010000050.1 GCA_947086895.1 uncultured Lachnospiraceae bacterium
CCCTTTGGTCGAGCGCAAATCGGCGCAGATATAATAGCGTTCGCTATTATATCATAGAAGTAATGGACTTACAATATATTTTAAATTTTGTTTTTCCATTTTTCAAAATCTTTTATAAGCTTGTGATAGCAGCAGGCACTTCCAAGAGAGCTAAAAGAACTGGAAAAAGCACAGGCGGCAGGAGAAAAATTTCTCTTGCCGCCTGCTGGGGTTTTATATTATTTTGTCAGACAATTACTTTTTCTTCTTTTTCATTGCAACCATAACAGCTGCTCCTGCAACTGCGATCACTGCGATTACTACAACAACGATAACAACAGTATTGCTGCTGCCGGAGGATGTCATATCGCTGTAGCTTGTATTCATAACATCTTTTACTTCGTTCTGGCTTAAAGATTTGTTGAATACATAAACATCATCGAAGGAACCTGCGAAAGAACCGATCTCTTCCCACCAGCCGCAGTTCCAGTTGCCAAGCTGCAAACCGTAGCAGTACTGAATCTGGGAAGTAAAAATTTTAAAGTTTGCGGAAGAAGGTCCCAAAACAGGCTCGCTGTATTTCTCGCCATCCAGATAAATTGTCATGCCGGAAGCGGAGAGTGTCACTGCTACATGCTGCCATTTGCCAGCAGTTAAAACTGGCTGTGCTGTTGCGTCTACAACAGCCGGGTCAGCCCATACTCTCGGATATTCTGCCATTCCAGAGTTACCGTCAGTATTGATTGCAATTTCAAGAGAATCTGTTGTTGCAATATAGCCTTCGCTGTCGTGGTCAGCGATGCTGAAGGAGTACAGAGGAGAAATTCCAGGTGTGGAGTCTGTCGCTTTTACCCAGAATGCGATTGTCATACCATCTGTCCAGTCGGTATTTTTGTAAACATCAGAATCTGCCTTTGCATAGCTGCTTCCCTTTGCGCCGCCGTTCAGAGTAAGAACAGAACCACGCTCGGAATCCTTTGTGATTGAACCGCCGGAAAGCTGCATTTCGCCTTCCTTTTCAAAACCAAAACTCTCGACTGGTTTTACAGACGGAGCTGCCGCGTAAGCGGTTGTTGTTGTGGACAGAGCCATAAATACACCTGCTGCCAATGCCAATAATCTTTTTTTCATAATTCATCTCCATTTCTGCAGGGGCTGCGATAATTTTGCATGTTCAGCAAACGTTTCATACGGACAGTCCCTTGCTTTTTTGTACAGGGCTGCTGTTTTGCAGTCCTCCTCCATTATGTTCTATATATACGGCAATTTTTCTGCCGAATATATCTTTTTTGATGGCAGGAGGAGAAGTTTTTGCTCTGCCTGCCGCTATTTGGGGGTGTTTTGTGTCGTAAATGTTTCCGCATTGATAAAGGGATAAAATTTCATCGCAGTTTGGGCGGAAATGCATTTTATTTGATATAATAAATTCCTACCTCGGACAATGCAAAACGCTTTGCATTTCCCATATCGCGCGCTTCGATTTTGATACTTTTTGTAGTTATAGTATCAAAGTAAAGAGCAGTTGCTTCGGCGCTGTCGGATGAAAATTGTACATGGTCAATGACGCTGCCGTCACTGAATGTAATTTTCACTTCTTTTGGTGTGGCGGAGTCCTCATAGGAACGATACAAGAACAGACAGTCAACGGCTTTTTCTTCTCCGAAGTCAATCGTGATGGAAGCTTTTTTACCGTCCTCCGCGCACCATTCGCGGTCTTTGCCGCTTGCTGTGGCAGAAAATTCGCCGTCCAGCACTGCTTCCGGTTTTCCTGAAGCGGTAGAAGAAGCGGTTACGCTGAATGTTCCTTCCACTTTGGTCAATGCGGTTTCTCCTGAAGCTGCCGGCTGCATTGTGGTGGTCGGACCGTTCATATAGAATGTGCCGTCCTCGCGGAAGCCGCAGCGGTCAATGGTAAGCTTTCGGTTCCCGCCCGCCATCGCTACAACTGTATGAGTGTGGTAGGCGTTGAACAATTCCTTGCCGTCCAGGCTGTAGAAAAAGCTGTTGTTGCCGGGACCCGTTGCATTTTCCGTGGAGGAGATGATTGGATTGCCTTCATACTTGGTAAAAGGTCCAAGCGGAGAATCTGAGGTTGCATACCCCATCGAGTAGGAGCGATCCCCATAAAAACCGCCAGAGTAGAACAGATAATACGTTCCGTCTTTCTTTAGAATATCCGGGCCTTCGTTCCACTGATAATCTGCATTGTTTAAAAGTTCCCACTGCTGTTCTGGAGTGATGCATAAAATATGTTCAGCACCTTCTTTTACATGTGTGTAGTCCGCCATTTCCACAACATAAATCTGGCTGACATGATGACCATTCACCACATTTTCCGAGCAGTCTCTGGAATAGTAGAGATACATTTTTCCATCATCGTCCATATAGAAATTCGGATCGATGTTGGCATATCCTAAATCAAACAGAGGCGCGCCATGAACATCGGTATAAGGTCCCATCAGAGAATCCGAGACTGCCACGCCAATGCGAAGGCTCTTATCATCGTTGTTGCCGCAGTAGTAAAGATAAAATTTTCCGTCGTTTCCGACAACAATCTGCGGCTGCCACAAGCTGCTTCGAACCCATCCTTCTGTACCACTGCTGTAAAAAATATCTTTCACCTTGTTCCAGGAATTGAGATCTTCCGACTCAAAAATTCCATAAGATGTGCCGGTTTCCGTCGCAGTACAGTAATATTTCCCGTCGTAAGTAAACAGGTATGGATCTCCGATGTTGGTAATCTGATTCCCGTTGGTGTAGGTATACTGCCTTAACTCGGAACTATCTTTTAATTCAACCTGCTTTCCGCAGGCATTTAGAGAAAGTGCCATAACCATTGCCGATGCTCCCAGCAGTATTTTGCTAAGTTTCATCCTTTCCTCCCATTCCGCCGCACACGCGGCATTTTAATCAAGGAACCATCACATTAAGCAGAATACATGCGACAGTCTGTTTTATTCCTTTGCACAGACAGAATCTTCAATCTGCATATTGATCCGCTTGATAATTTCTGGATCTACTTTAAATTCTCTCTCATAAGTCATCAGACCATTGATTTCCTGCTCTACATCGCAGATTTGTGTATAGACAAAGCCTTGTACGTGCGGCGATTCAAGAAGAGCTGATACTACAGCACGATACCGTTTTACAAAATCTTCTTCCGAGGCTGCAGCAGTATAGCCCCAGCCTTTTTCATCCGATGATTTCTGATATGCGATTCCGCCGAATTCCGACACGATAATCGGCTCGCCCTGATAGCGGCTTCCCTGCGCGTACAGAGTACGGCTTCCAGGCGTACTTTGAAGAATGCGGTCAATATCGCTGTAACGCTCCTTTAACACAGAATAAGAACCTTCGTAATCGTGTATGGTCAGCAGGTCGGAGACCGTGTGATCCCAGCCGTCGTTGGAAATCACGCATCTGGTCTGGTCAAGAGATTTTGTCAGGTAATACATTGTCCTGGAAAAATCCTGTTCTTCGGCATTGTTCATAATGCAGTCAACACCCCAGGATTCGTTTAGCGGTACCCAGCATACAATGCAAGGATGATTGTAGTCTCGTTTGATTACGTCCATCCATTCGCTCGTCATACGGCAGGCGAACTTTCTGGAATATACATAAGCGGCGGCAAATTCTCCCCATACTAATAATCCAAGCCGATCCGCGTGATAAAGATATCTTGGATCCTCCGCCTTTTGGTGTTTGCGAACGCCGTTGAAGCCCATCGCTTTGCAGGCGTTGATATCTTTGATAAAATCTTCGTCGGTTGGCGCTGTCATTAAAGATGGCTTCCAGTAACCCTGATCCAAAAGCATTTTCTGATAATAAGGGCGGTTATTTAACATAAATTTTCCATTTACTATAGATACTTTCCGCAATGCACAGTAACTTTCCACGCGGTCTGTCACTTGATTTTGGACGAAAACTTCAAAATTTAAATCAAACAGCACAGGGTTTTCCGGTGTCCAGACTAAGGATTCCTGATGGTTCCAGTCCAAAGAAATCGCTTGGTCTAAACGGAACGTGCGCTCTGCGCGATTGTTGTGTACATGAATTAAGTCGTCTACATATTCATGACCTTTTATGGACAGCTGAATTCTGGCTTGTTTATCACAGGTGCCAACAAATTCCATCTGTATCGAGATTGTTTTGCGGTCTACGTCCGGGGTGATCCAGATTTTTTCAAGCGCGTTGAAAGATACCTGCTCCAGCCAGACTGTCTGCCAGATTCCTGTGGAACCAGTATAAAAAATTCCCTCAGACTCGCCTTTCCAGTATTGCTTGCCTCTGGTTAGTTCAAGATCCAGTGCATCGTCCTTCACACGCACTGTAATGGTATTTGTTTTATCAAACAGAATGGCGTTTGTAATGTCCATAGCAAACGGAGTATTACCGCCAGAGTGTTCTCCAATATAACAGCCGTTGACCCATACCATCGCCTGATAGTCCACCGCACCGAAATGCAGAATAACCCTGTCGCGCCCTTCCTCCTTTGCGATTATCGTCTGTTTTTTATACCATACAACATTGTGGAAATCACGCTCTCCAATGCCGGACATTTCACATTGATAAACATAAGGCACCGTAATTGTCCGGTCAAGGGTTTTATCTTTATACCATTCTTCCTGAATTCCAGCATCCGCATCATCAAAGGAAAATTCCCATTCTCCGTTTAAATTTTGAAAAGATTCTCTGCGGAAATTCGGTCTTGGATATTCTGGCCTTGGTATGTTGTTGGTCTGCATGATGAATCCTCCTTTTAATATTTATTTTAGATTGTTGCGAAACTCTGAAACTCGGATAAGTACTGGCTTCTTTTATTTAGAAATTTTGCAGTTCTTCTCAATTTTTTATTCGTTTTGCATAGAAAAAAACATCAAACATAAATTTTACATGATTTATAAGTTTCGCAATGATAGATTCTTTTCTTATTTAGCCTTTTACACCCGCCTGCATCTGCATACCTTTCATAAAATGTTTCTGTGCGAACAGATAGACGATAAAGGTAGGAATAACAGAGATAAAACCGCCTGCGATCGCGTGACCGTGCATGGTGTTAAAACTGCTCTTAATTCTCTGCATACCAGGAGTAATTGTCAGTTTGTCTACGCTGTTCATAACGATAGAAGGCCAGAGATAGTCATTC
This sequence comes from uncultured Lachnospiraceae bacterium, assembly GCA_947086895.1. Taxonomy (GTDB): domain Bacteria; phylum Bacillota; class Clostridia; order Lachnospirales; family Lachnospiraceae; genus RGIG4057. The sequence continues at coordinate 5,126 of CAMUAR010000050.1, forward strand.
CATGCGCCCGTAAATGCAAACATAGCTACTACAATTAAAACTGGCAGGCAAAGCGGCATAATCAATTTGTAATAAATCTGAAATTTGTTGGCTCCGTCAATCATCGCCGCTTCATCTAATTCCTTCGGTATGCCTGACATAAACTGCCGGATTAAGAAGATATTAAACACACCTGCCACATTTGGAAGAATCAAAGCCCACATTGTATCTACAATACCTAATGTCTGGCAAATTTTGTACAGTGGGATAATATTGATTACGGCAGGGAATGTCATAGTTGCCATCAAAAACCAGAACAGTATGTTCTTTCCCGGGAAATCAAGCCTTGCATAAGCGTAGGCGGAAGTGGAGGAGATCAGCACAACCAGTACTGTCTGTGCAACTGCGACAACCAGAGAATTTCCAAACCACTTTAGAATCGGGTAGCTGGCAGAATATTCTGAGCCAAACAATTCTTTATAGTTTTCAAAAGTAAGTTTATCTGGGAGGAACGAGTATCCGCCCGTCATAATTTCAAGTTCCGACCTTACGGATGTAAAGAAGGAAAACAGTACCGGCGTCATGCAGATTACAGCGAGCAGCAGACACAAAATCAGGGAAACAATGCGGACGCGGTTTTTCTTTAATTTTTCCATTGTGAGAGCCTCCTTAATCTTTTTGTGCCGTTATTTTGTTCAGTACAAGGGATACTAGAATCATAACCACCCCAATCATCAGCGCCATAGAAGCGGCAATACCTGCTACAGAACTGGAACCAAATGCGAGATCACGAATGTACATCATCATAGTATATGTGGAGTTGTTTGGCCCGCCGACAGTCAGCATCAAGGACTGTCCATAGATGTTGAACTGTCCGATTGTCGTTAAAATCAATGTGTAAGAAATCTGCGGCATAATGCCCGGCAGAGTGATTTTTAAGAATCTCATAAATGGACCTGCGCCGTCGATATCTGCGGATTCCATAACTTCTTTTGAGATTCCGTTGATCGCTGCTAAGTAAATTACAAGGTTTCCGCCCAGACACCACCATACAGTGATGATAACAATAGCAGTCCACGCAAACGGCTGCTCGCTGAGCCAGTTGATATCAACAACCGTTCCAAGAAGTCTGGTAAATGCATTGTTGATCAGACCTTCATTTCGATTGTAGACATAATACCAGACCAAAACCACCGTCGAGATAGAAAAAATATTCGGCAGATAAAACAGTGCCTGGAAAAATTTATGTCCCCACGGTTTAAAACTTAAAATAACAGCCATAAACAGCGGAACTAAAATACAGAACGGCACACTGATCAGCACGAAATGAATGGTATTCGACATACCGTTTCGAAACATCGTATAATAGGAAGTGGTAGAATCTGATAAAATCTGGCGGAAATTTTCCAGACCATTAAAAATTGGAGCAGCGTCAATATAGATATTCCATTTGCTGAACGCTGCGAAAACGCCCACCACTGCGGGAATCAGGAAAAAAATCGTGAACAGGATAAGCTGGGGCGCGATAAACAAGTATGGAGTAATGCTCCATTTTCGTTTCTTTTTTATATTTCCTCTCATTTTTAATCCCTTTCTTCATTCCGAAGCGTTTTAAGCGATATTACGATGACGCTTCCGCACAAATTTTTGGTTGAATTTATTGCTTTGAAAAACTTTTCCAGCAGCTGCGGATGTTTTGGAAACGATATACAAAACATCCGCACTGCATTTTATCAATTACTGATTTTTAATGTTATCTTCCACCAGCTGCTGCGCGCTCTTTAACCCATCTGCCGGAGTAACTCTGCCGAATGGGATTTCATAAGCTACTGTGTCAAGAGCTTCCACCACTGCGCCGTAATAAACATAATCGGAAATTACCAGCGCGGAAGGGTTATCGATCAAGAACTTCTGAGGCAGTTCTGAAACTCTGGAATCATTCAACACCGCTTTGCTTGCAGGAATCTGACCGTAATCCGCCCACTCGTAGCAGTTTTCGCCTACAAAGGAGATAAAGTCCAGAATCGCCGCTGCTTTTTCGTCTGTCATCTTATCGTTGCGCGGCATAACAAACTGATGCGAGGAAGCCCACTGAAGCATATTGTCTGTATCGTAGGTAATCATATAAGTTTCGCCAAAGTTAATGTTTGTGTATTCTACAGTAGATAACGTCCATGTACCTTCCGGCAGGAACATCAATTTCCCCTGAGCGAACAGGTTGTTTGGCTGATCACCGTCCTGTGTACACCATTTCTTTGCCACCGCATCCGCGAAATCCTGAAATACTTTCTCAAAAAGTTCGTTATTAAAGGAAGGGTTTGTTCCGTCCTCGGAGAGCTTTCCGCCTAACTGGTAATACCATGATAGAAGCTCGTATCTAGACCATGTGATTGCGTAAGTGTAAACGCCGTCCGCCGCTGCCTGATCCGCGAAGCCAGCGATCTCATCAAATGTAATCATACCGTCATTCAATGCAGTAGGACAGTATTTCTCTACGAGATCTTTATTATAATAGGTTACATAGCTGTGCAGGTCAAGCGGGATACCGTAGCGGGAACCATCTACTTCACCCATATTCCAAGCGGAGTCTATATACTGGTCTGCCTGAATTTTGCCGTTTGCAGAAATGTAATTATCGAGGGACATATACATATTGTTTTTTGCATTGCTTGGCAGGCGGTCTACATGCTGGATGCACAGATCTGGAACACCGCTTTGAGAATTTACAACGAGCGGCAGTTTTGTATACAACTCGCCCTGTTCTGTCATAATATGCTCTACGGTATATTCAGGGTTTGTCGCATTATAAGCGTCGATAATCTTCTGCATTGCCGTTCCGTCGCCGCCGGTAAAAACAGACCAGAACGTAATGGTTTTGTCACCTTGTGAACCCTTATCATTGTCGGAACCATTTCCACATGCTGTAAGTGATGTCAGCATAACAGCCGACATAGCGAATGCTGCAAATTTCCTGCTTTTCATTGTTCTCTCCTCCTGATTCTTAAAAATCCCCTGCATTTACTCAAAAGATACAAAAAACTTGGAATTTATTTGAATTTCTATTTTCCTTTTTGTGCAATTTGATTGTATCTTTTGATCTTTATTTCTTCTTTATCCTACTACTAATTCAGTTATTTTGTCAATATAGCATTCTGTATTTTTCTATATTTCAGCATATTGCATAAATTAAAACGACTTTTTTTGTGAGTTATAACGACTTTTTATTCCAAAAAACTTGTAATTTTTAAAAGAAATCCTTGCCGGATTCCGTAAATCCAAGGTTAAAATACTTTAAAAGCAGGATAAACAGCGACAGAATTTGCCAAATTCAGGATTACAAAATTACAGATACTATGATATAATAGCGACAGCTATTATATCCGCGCTGATTCGCGTCCGACGAAGGAGGACAGATACTTTGGCGAATCATGTGCATCCCTCGGAGAGAATCATATCAGAATGATATGATATAATAGCGAACGCTATTATATCTGCGCCGATTCGCGCTTGACCAAAGGGAGAGCATCTTCATTCGCGAATCGTGCGCATTGAAAAGGATATCATATCAGAATGATATGATATAATAGCGACAGCTATTATATCCGCGCCGATTCGCGCTCGTAATTTGTTATATAAAGAGCTGTTTTTATAATTGCAGCAAAAAATGAAAATGGGAGATCTCATTTTCGATATATAAAGAAGACAGGAGGAGAAAACTTGAAAAATACATTACATTTAAGCATATATGATACTGCACATATATCAAATATTGCCAAGGCGCTTTCCTCGGAACAGCGCATTAAAATTTTAAAACTTTTGGATAATAATGTGCTGAATATCAGTGAAATTGCCTCCAAATTACAAATGCCGATGTCCTCCGCAGCATTGCATATTAAAATACTGGAAGAATCAGGGTTGGTGATTACGCAGCCAGTACCCGGCATTCGCGGTTCTCAAAAACTGAGTGGAATTAAAGTGGATCATCTTTCCATTGACTTAAAACCTTCCTATAATGTGGATTCTCCATACCAGACAGCATATTTTTCTATGCCGATTGGAAATTATTTTGATTTTAGAATTACACCGCCGTGCGGTATTGTTTCAGAGAGCCGTTACCTTGGTGCAACGGATGATGTCTCTGCGTTTTTCCTGCCGGATCACAGCACGGCACAGTTAATCTGGTTTACACAGGGATACTTGGAATACCGTTTTAACAATCAGCTGATCAAATCTTCCAAAACCGTCGAGGGGATTGAATTTTCTTTTGAAGCTTGTTCCGAGGCGCAGGGATACAATAATGAATGGCCTTCTGATATTACGCTCTGGGTTGGGGGCAAAGAGGTGGGGACTTTTACCAGCAAAGGGGATTTTGGCGGCGTGCGTGGATATCAAAATCCAATTTGGTGGTCTGACACGCTGACACAGTACGGCGTTCTGCACCGACTGTTCATTGATCGTTCCGGCTGTTATATTGATGGAATAAAAACTTCCGACCAAACGCTGGAATCACTGAAACTTACTCAAAGCGATTTTCTGCTGTTTCGAATTGGCATTAAGCCGGAAGCGAAGTATGTTGGTGGGTTAAACTTATTTGGAGAATACTTTGGAAATTTTAGTCAGCATATTAATATGAAAATTGATTACACCCCGATGACACCATAAATATTATCAAAATCAAATAAGAAAATAAAATATGCAATTTTACTACTTAAAAACACATAAAACAATTGATATTTTTAAAACAAAAATTAAGTAGAAAATCAGGTGAACTATATTTTTTCGAATATTTTCTTTCTTTTCGGATTTGGTACTCATTGGGAAGCAGCTTATCCATAGATATTGTGAATGGCAGAGAGAGATTTTATAATAAAGTAGATAAACCAGAATTTGAGAAAATTGAAATTTTTATAGAGAGATCGAATATGGAATTGAAAATACAAACCTATACAAAAGATAGAATACCAGACGTTTTGAATTTTGAAAAAAGATTGCGTAAGGAGGAAGACTTCTGGGGGTGGGAGATCGATCCGGCTTATATCAGTGCTGTGGAAAAAAGCTTTGATGATAAGAGTTTCAATGATGCGATTTCTCTGTTGGCGTATGATGGTAGGGAGGTTGTCGGGAGGATTGATGCTTCCCTTATTGCAAGCCGCTTTGATGGCTCAAAAAAGGTGTATCTTGATTGGATCTGCGTTGTAAAAAGCAGCAGGCATCAGGGTGTGGCGCAGCGGTTGCTGGAATCTTTGCGGCAAATCTTAAAGGACAGACAAATCGATACGCTGATTGCTTTGACTGCTGCCAATGAGGAGGCACGGCGTTTTTATAAGAGCATTCCAGATTCAGTGATGAGGGATGTTGGCATTTGGATTGATATTAAGTGATGCAAACGCAAATTTTGGAATGATGTATGACATACGCTGCATTTTAAAATTTATGCACAAGGAACACGATTCAAAAAGAGAGAATATTTTTTCAGAGGCGGATTGTTTTGAAAAACAGCCGCCTCTGTTTTGTACAAAAAAATACACGAGGTGCGCAGAAAGTCCGTGGGTAAAGCATATAAGAAAATAAAGCTTCTCTGCCTAGCTGCGAATTATTGATATTCCGCTGCTAATTTTGCGAATAAGTCCATTGCCCGCTCAATACGTCTGGTTGGAACACAGTAGGAGATACGAACATGGCCAGGACAGCCAAAATCATCTCCTGGAACAAGCAGAAGATCGTATTTTTTGGCGCGCTCGCAAAATGCTGCGGCATCCGGTTCCAAAGAGCGCGGAAAAATATAAAATGCACCTTGCGGCTTGACGCAGGAAAAACCAAGGTCAGACAAGCCGTGATAGAGAAGATTGCGGTTGCGCTCATAGATGGAAATATCGGAAGTCTGATCTGCGCAGATAGCAGCGACGCGCTGAAACAGGCTTGGCGCGTTGACATAGCCGAGGGAACGTCCGGCTCCGCACACGGCAGCGTAGGCAGTCTTTGCATTTTCCAACTCACTTGGAACAACAATATAGCCAATACGCTCGCCGGGAAGCGATAAGGACTTGCTGTAGGAATAACATACAAAAGTATTCCGATAATATTTTGTGATAAATGGGATTTGAATGCCGTCGTATACAAGTTCGCGGTAAGGTTCATCTGAGATTATAAAAATCGGATGATTGTACTGGCGGCTTTTTTCTTCCAGCAGAGAACTCAATGTTTTTATTGTTTCCTCGGAGTAAACTGTGCCGGAAGGATTGTTTGGAGAATTGATAATTACAGCTTTTGTATGTGGGTTGACGGCAGCACTGAGCTTGTCAAAATCAATTTGAAAATGTTTGGTATCCGCGTCGATCACAACAAGTTTTGCACCCGCACCATGCTCGACAAAACAGCGGTATTCCGGGAAGAACGGCGCAATGGCGATAAATTCGTCCCCCGGTTCAGCAAGAGCCTTAAAGCAGGCGGAAAGAGCTGCCGCCGCACCCATAGTTAAATAGAGATTGTCCGCCGCAAATGCAGTATCAAACCGGCGGTTTAATGAATCTGCAAGCGCAGCGCGCACATTATAATCACCTTGCGCGCTTGTGTAGCTGTGAGAATTGACTGGACCTTCGGTATCTAATATATGAAGTACTGCGCCGCGAACAGAGTCTGGAGCAGGGACGCTTGGATTGCCGATGCTGAAATCAAAAAGATTTTCCGCGCCGATTTCTGCGGCGCGTTTTTTTCCATATTCAAAAATTTCACGGATTGTAGAGCGTTTTTGACCGAGTTCAACCATTGATTTTGAAAACATAAATAAGAATCCTTTCCAGCAAAGAGCCGTTTTAAAAGTTAAAATTCCGTGTTGCTTCGATGTATGAAACACAAATTACAGTTTTTTGATATAGCAATTTAATTCGGAATCTGCGGATCTCTGATTTGTAAATTCGATTTAGGCAATTTGCTTGCTGCATTGATTGTTTTATTATCTGCTGTCGAAAAACAGCAGACAGAATGTTTCTTTATCATAGCACAAAAAATAATAGAGCGTCAATAATCTTTGAAAACTTGAAAGACAAAGAAAATCTCCCGTCAATACATCAGACACTTTTCATATAATGAAGCGGTATGTTCGACAAAAACTGCAAGAATTCTAAAAGAATTCTTAAAGATTACTTAAACCGCAAAACAATTCAACAATTGTTCATAATTCTGTGCTATACTGTAGGAAGATGATTGTAGTTCATACTAGTTATGGATGGCAGTCAAAGATGAGGATAACTGTAATCTGGAGGGGGTACAGATTATGGTTTTTGGATTTTAACCTTACAGGGTTTTATGCCTTGACAGGAAGGAAAAGGGTAGGAATATCGATGGAATTACCAATATCGTTCAATGAAGAGCAGCTTTGGAGCAGAACGTTAATGTTATATGATTCTGCTTTGCGGGAGATCAACACAAAGCTGGAAATACTGAACAATGAATTTAAACAGGCACATCAATACAACCCAATCGAGCACATTACCTCGCGCATTAAATCTCCGCAGAGTATTGCAAAGAAAATGCGCCACCACCAGAGGGAAATGACGGTCGAGAATGTTGTAAAATACATCAATGATATTGCAGGGATACGAATTATCTGTTCTTTTACAAGTGATATTTACCGGATTGCCGAGCTGATTACAAAGCAGAGCGATATCACGGTGCTTCGAGTGAAAGACTATATTGTCAAGCCAAAGCCAAATGGTTATACTTCATACCATATGGTTGTATCCGTGCCAATTTTTTTGTCGGAAGAAGTGATTGACACGAAAGTAGAGATACAGATTCGAACAATTGCGATGGACTTCTGGGCAAGCTTGGAACATAAAATCTATTATAAATTTGAAGGAAACGCACCGGATCATATTACGCGGGAATTGAAAGAATGCGCGGATCTTGTCTCGTTTCTTGACCGCAAGATGCTTGCGCTGAACGAGGAAGTTCAAAGTTATAAGGAACCGGAGGAAAATTATTCGCGCTACATTGCAAATCTTTTAAAAGCACGAATGAAAGAGGCTTATGGAACTGTGCTGGAGGAGGACAACCTTATTGATTCGGAAGGGAGAGTTTCGGAAGTGCCGGAAAGCCGGGAACCAGTCAGAGCAGGAGAAAATGGGATGGACGCGCTTGTGCTGACAAAAGACGGCGGACTGTTTACAGATAATTCTCTGGAAGAGGAAGCAATACAGGGGCTGATGCGAATGACCGGCGACAGTGTGACGGGCGAGATGCTCAGCGAGATTGCAAAACAGATTATCAAGGAGAGCGACCGCGTACCCTTTGATGAAAATGGAATGAAATATGCATTTTAAATAGCATTGAGAGGACTGTTGTGTTAAAGATTGAAGATGCAAGAGATCATTATTAAATTGGATCATATCTTGTATCTGGGTTTTTAATGCAGCAGTTCTCTTTTATTTGATAATAGCAAAGAAAAGACGGCACACTTCTTATAACAGAAGTTATACCGTCTTATCGAAAACTATTTGGTCGACGCAGTTTTATAAGTACCACTCTTTTGGGTGGTTTTTACTGCAAACGAGTGTTGTATTATGAAAGTTTAATATTTTTTAACAGGGAGCCAAGACTTGTAGCAGCTTCGCCGCCGGAAGAATATTCTCTTGGACCAGAAGACTCGACTGCTTCCTGCGGTTTGTCTTTTTCTTCGACTGCTCTCATGCTCAAGCTGATCTTTCCGTCTTTCACATCGCGAATTTTAACTTTTACTTCATCTCCAACTTTGACAACCTCGTCCGGCGTCTTAATGCGCTTTGTGCTCATCTGAGAAATGTGTACCAGACCCGACAGACCGTCTCCGATATCAACAAACACGCCGAACTGCATAATTTTTTCTACTTTGCCGGTAACTACAGTGCCGATTGGAAGGTTTGCAATACGGCTCTTTTTTTCCTCGCGCGCTTTTTCAAGAGCGACATCTTTTGCGGAAAGCACAAGTTTTTTGTTTTCCTGATCTGCTGTGATTACCTGTACCTCAATCTCTTTACCGACAAAAGTAGAGAGATCTTCAACATACCCAGCGGCAAGTTTGGAGGCAGGGATAAATGCACGGATACCGTTTAAATATGTGACAACACCGCTCTTTACTTCCTGAGCGACTTTTACTGTGGCGATTGTGTGGTCAGCCATCATCTGCTTTAATGTGTCCCAGGCAAGAACATCGTCTGCCTGCTTGCGGGAAAGCAGAATATTTCCTTCCTTATCCTCGCGAAGCACTTTTGCAGAAATTTCTTCTCCGACTTTGATATCTGCTTTGATGGAAAAGCGAGGGTCGTTGCTTAATTCCTCAAGTTTAATAATACCTTCTGCGTAGCATCCAAGATCAACTGTAACCTCTGTGTCAGAAACGCCGATCACAGTGCCTTTTACAATATCGCCAGACTCAAGTTTGCGAAAAGACTGAGAGATTTCATCTTTGAAATCATCCATGGACGGCGTAGTTTCAGTGGCGGTTGTTTCTTCCGCTGGGGTAGTTACAGGTTCTTTGATTTCTTCACTCATTGTTTTGTCCGCCGGAAACTTGTGTAGAAAGCAGACTCCGGCTTGCTCCTTTTTCCTTTTTTACCTATTATAGATGATTTTACGAATGGTTGCAAGGGGGAACTTTCATGAACAGTCCAATCTTTTATAAAAGCAAAATAATTTTATATGTTTTTTGCCTGGAAACTTTGGGCAGGTTGTAAAAAGGTGGAAATTATGATAAAATTATTGAAATGAAAAGAGTTCTGGCGGAGGGATTTCTATGAAAATATTGATTTCTGGATTAGTTAATATTGAGACAACATTGCGGATAAACAGCTTTCCAATTCACTATTATCCTGTGGATTATCCATTTTACGGAATACATTCCAGCGTGTCGGGTGTGGCGTACAATCTGGCGAAAGCACTTGGAACTCTTCAAGACTCCGTTCAGCTTTTTTCTTTTTTGGGAAACGATGACGAGGCTTTGCGCATTTTAAATCAACTGCAAAAAGATAATATCAGCACCAAAGGAATTATGCAGGTTCTCAGCCAAACGCCGGTCTCAGTTATTCTCTATGACAAGGAAGGAAAGCGTCAGATCTATTGCGATTTAAAAGATATTCAGGAAAAAACACTTCCAATGGAAAACGAACAATTGGAGACAGCGGTAAAAGAGTGTGATTTGGTGGTTGCCTGCAATATCAATTTTAACCGCTCGCTGTTAAAAAAAGCGAAGCAATTTGGAAAACAAATTGCAACGGATGTACATGTACTTTCTGATTTGGAAGATGAATTTAACAGAGAGTTTATGGAGTATGCGGATATTTTATTTTTAAGCGATGAAAAATTGCCATGCAGACCAGAAGAGTTTTTATGTCAGCTTGCAAAAAAATACAAAAATAAAGTGATTGTGGTTGGAAGGGGAAGCTGCGGCGCAATGCTTTATGACCGTGAACAAAATAAATTGTGGCAGCTTGACCCAGTGCCGTGCGATAACGTTGTAAATACAGTAGGAGCAGGGGACGCGCTGTTTTCAAGTTTTCTGCATTATTATCAAAAAGGATATTCCACAGTTGAAGCATTGGTTCGCGCAGAAGCGTTTGCATCAATAAAAATCGGGCATAACGGAGCGGCAACTGGTTTTTGCAGCGAAGAGGAAGTAGAAAAAACAATTGTTGACAGGCGTCCGGCAGTAAATAAGATAAATTTAGAATGTATCTAAATATTCGTTTACAAGTTATATAAAAAAACAGAGCCGAGAACTGCTGTGTTTGATATGCTCCTCTTATGGCAGACAAATAAAATAATAAAGCTATCACTATAAGGGAAGCATATCACAAATTTATCGGCTCTGTATCTTTATAATCACTGTGGATTGTTCATTGCTGCAATTTCTCTGCATACATCGTCAATGTCTGTATGCCCGGAAATTACATGAATGTCGTGTGGTTCCATGTCGAAACTGCCATGTTTTCTTTCCAGCATAGCTGCTACTGGTGTCGGCAGATTGCCATGCATCCGCTCAGCAAATCGTGTTTTTATAATCTCCAAATCTGCTGTTGCCAAAATACGAATGCTTTTATCAGGCAATAGCGGCAAGTGTTCTTTTTCCGAAATTACATAGATAATATTTTCACCGTTGACAGCTTCGCGCAGCTTTGTCTGAAAGGACTGCTTTGCAGCAGCTTCATTTTTCGCCAGGCGAAGATAATCCTTGCCGGTATAAACCTGTGCATTTATATTCTTTTTTAATTGATCTGCAAGGGTAGATTTGCCCGTACAGCTCTCGCCAAAAATTCCAATTACCATTGTTTTTTCCTCCGGTCAGTTCTTTTTTATTCTCCAATACTCTGTACCATTTCTGGCGAAAAGTTGTTCGCGAATCATATCACGGCGGATAGTACAGAAATCATCATAGAAATCAGCGATTCTAAGGTTTACTTCGCGCTCAGAATATATCCGATCAAACTCAAATGCTTCGGCAATAACTTCTAAAACAATGCGTTCCTTTTTCAGCTGGGCGGGAATTGACTTTAATTTCCCATATTCAAAAAAGGCGTCTATTACCTTCTGCCGATAATCTGCATCCCGCTGCGCCTGTTTTTGTGCCTCGTCGGATTCCTGCAACAGTATTTCCAGTATGCTGGTCTGAAATATCTTTTTGTTTAAGGAATACATCATATAATATTGGTTTTTGTATGAGGTCACAACGCCGGCATCTGACAGCTTTTTTAGATGGAAGGAAATTGTAGGAGCGGTCAGATCCAATCGCTTGGCCAATCTCTCAACATACATATCCTCAACCGCAAGGGATTTTAATATTTGCAGACGCGACGTATCTGCCAAACATTTAAACAGGTTGATTGCTTCCGATTCGGTCATACAGTTTCCTCCCAAATTTGCATACACTTGTCCTTGATTTCTTGAATTGTGTCAAGTTTAATGCTTTCTATATGCATTTTTTCAACATCTTTATGTTGTTTGACCTTCTCATAAGAAATTGTCCAACTTGTCGGAATTTGCTCTATTTTTTGTAAGAAAAAACGCTTCTTAGCAAGCTCATCTTCTTTGCAAACCTTTTCTGCAACAGAGAGAATCGTTTTGAAAATCTCATAGACATTTGCCCGGACTTTTTCAAAATTTCCTTCATCTGTGCGGTCATCCGCAGTAAGCCGCTTACTGCGCTGTTTACAAGCTGCAATCTTTTCATCAAGATACAACTCAAATTCTTGTTGTTTTTTATTCATAACATTGCTCCAAAATTATAATATTATTGTACCATGACCGACAAAATCGATATGATCGGAAGCCGTATTTGTACCGCCAAACATATGATTTGCGCCAACTGCAATATGAAATGTGTCACACATTTTTTCATCTAAAACAGTATAACCGCACAGGTCTGTTACATTAGGATTCATGCCAAAACCAAGCTCACAAACAACTCTGTTTTCCGGCGGCTGTTTCTCGAAAAAGGCAGTGATTTCAGGGTGGTTGCTGTCGTTTACCGTTCCATTTTTGATATGCAGCAGAACATGCTCGTATTTAACACCATCAAGGTAGAAAACTTCAAAAGAAACAGTACCCTGCGTTTTGTCCTCGACGGGAGCAATGTAAATTTCACCGCATGGAAGGTCGCCGTCCCCGGCATCCATATGCCACATTCTATCCGTCAGTTCAAAAGAAAGCTCACAATTTTCCCCTGTGCAAAGCGACAGTTTATTAACATTCTCAAAGCGGTCTTTTGCCCTTTTGCAAGCTGTATAAACAGCAGTGTAATCAACATTGTATGCGCTCTCCATACGCTGAATATAATCTTGTGGGTCAAGACCAGATTCGTCCGCGTTTGCAATAGTTGGGATTCTGATTTGTGTAAAGCGTTTACAGCTCATAAGTTTTGAAAAAAGCTGCGCCATATATTTGCGGTAAAGATCAAACTTGTCATTGTCAATCTCATATCCAAGAATAACAGGACGATAAGCAAAAACATCAAGCACCGCGTCAAATTTAGTAAACAAATCGAAATATTGTTTATGAAAGCAGCTTTCTTTTGCTGAAAGAAAGATATCCCGATTTACAGAGCGAGACTGCTGCAGCAATACAGGTGTCGCTCCAATTTCTGCAACAGCGATCATAAAGTTATTCGCAATTTCCTTGTCAGCGTCATCTCCCCAGAAATGAATCAGAATCATTTCACCAGAAGATACACCGCTGGCTTTCACAATTTTAGAGATAATTTTTCTATCCATTATAATATCAATCCTCCAATCCGAATCTGATTATATAATAATCAAATTAAAATTTCAAGTTTAATTTTATATTTATAAAATCAATTTTTAACCATTGCTTATATTATGCGTATTTCGTGGGGGTTTTCTATAAACAAGAGATCAAATTTTTTAAATCAATAGATATAATAAGATTTTATTGCTGCCATCCCATACTCAAAAAGCGAAAGATTTTTTGCTGTATAAGATTAAAAGTGAGCAAAAATTTTTGGAACTTATTTTCCATAATATCGTCTAATATCATAGAGAAAAGCAGAAATGAAAGCGAAGGTAAAAAAGTTGTTATACTGGAAGCTAACATTTTGTTATACTAAAGTGTTTTGTATAAAGAAAAAGAAATGGGGGATTGTTATGAGGAAAAAAAAGTTAGGAGCATTTTTGCTGGCAGCAGGAATGTTTTTTGGTGCGGCGGGCTGCAATCAGGAACTTATACCAGAAGCAGGTACAAAGATTGTGCCGCAAGAAAAGAACAATGAAGGACAAGAAAATAAAAGTGGTAATACAGACCATAAGAACAGCGAGAAGGGAAATAATAAATCAGAAAATGAGAATGACAACATAGACAGTGAGAACAGTGAAAAGAAAAGTAATAAATCAGAAAATGAAACTGACAGTACTGTTGCTGAGAAAGAAGATTTCTTCCATGAAAGTTTTCAGGCAGCAAAAAACTATAAAGAGATTCTTGAAGCATTAAAACAAACAGCAAGTACAGATCAGAGGATTTTATATAATTCCATGGTTTTTGATCTGGTACAATCAGAAGGGGCAGCAGACGGCTACAGCAATGCACTGATGCAGAATGATACAGCAGAAAGTATGGACTATTCTGTAACAAATGCTCAAGTTGATGGTATTGCTGAGTCGGATATTGTAAAAACAGATGGAAAGTTTATTTATGTTTTGTCGCGCTGTCAGGATGGAAGCTCTCAAATTTATATTTTAGGTATTGAAAACGGAGTGATGGAAAACGTTTCTTCCTTTGCACTTTTGCAGGATGGATTTGTCAGAAGCAGTGAGGAAATGTATTTGTCCGGCAATATGCTTGTTATTGTTCAGCAAGGTTATGAGTACAGAGAGGACAGCGCAGAAGATCGTGATTTTCCGCAAATCAGAAATAGCTGGAGATGGTATAATAGCGGCAAGGAAAAAACGAAGATTCTTATTTATAATATTGCAGACCGCACATCACCGAAATTGGTGGCAGAGCATAAACAGGATGGACGACAGGTAAGCAGCAGGGAAAAAGACGGATATTTGTATGTAATTTCAGAGAAAAATAATAATGATTATTGTCCAGTGATGGATTATTTTCTGCTGGAAGAAGATGGCACGAGCGATGTAAAACCTGAGAATAATATTGAAAGCAGGGAAAGTGAAGAAGAAAGCAGTACAGAAAAAAATTCAGAAAATATTGATAAAAACCTCGATATAAGAGAAGAAGCAATTAAAAATAAAGACAACAAAAAAGTGGAAGAGACAAAAGATAAAGTAGACAATTCTTCGGTCAGAACAGATACAGATGCATCTTCTGAAGATATTCCGCTTACGATACAGGAAAAAGAAAATCTGCCAAAAATAAATGATGATATTGTTCCAGCAGAGTCTATTTATTACAGCAGGGAAAATACATCGAATGTATATACTATTATCACCTCAATTTGCCTTGATAAGCCAGATGCTATAGTAGATAGTATCAGCATTATGACTGGGAGCAGTCATTGTTATGTCAGCGAAAGTGCGATTTATTTCACACAATATTTGTGGAGACTAAAAAGGGAAAGCACCGAAACCGCGCTTGTGAAAATTGGTTATACGGATGGAAAATTTGAATTGTCTGCCCAGGGGATCGTAAAAGGAGTTTTGGACGATCAGTTTTCCATGGATGAAAAAGACGGATATCTGCGGCTTGTGACAACAGTAGATCAGTACAGCCAAGCAGATAAGAGTAATTATTGGCAGGAATATTTCGGGAGAACAAACTCGCTTTATGTACTTGATGGAAATTTGCAGGTTGTAGGTATGCTGGAAGGTTTGGCGAAAGATGAAAGTATTTATTCCGCTCGTTTTATCGGCGATATCGCATATTTTGTCACTTATCGGAATACTGACCCGTTGTTTTCCGTTGACTTGTCCGACCCAACAAGTCCGAAATTGCTTGGAGCCCTGAAAATACCTGGATTTTCTGATTATCTGCACCCGTTTGGAGATCATCTTTTGCTTGGAATTGGCTATGATACTGGAGAGAATGGACAGGGAGAAACAAAAATAAAACTTACAATGTTTGATATTACAGACCCTTCGAATGTTGTGGAAAAACATAGCTTGATTTTAGATGATTATGAATCCAGCGAGGCATGTTACAATCATAAATCTGTGCTTGTAGATGCGGCAAAAAATATAATTGGATTTCCTGCACAGGGATATGGGAAAATAAATTGCGCTGGCGTATGGAACAATACGCAGACAAAAACTTATTTTGTCTATGGCTACAAGGAAGAAACAGGGTTTTATCAGAGATTTGAAAAAAAATATAATTGGAAATATACAGAGAACTTACGCCAAATTATTCCTTTGAACACGATGGATAATAAAACAGACAATAATATAGATAAACAAGAAGATTTTGTTTTAGAGCCGTGGAACACTTGGTATAGTATGCAGCTGCGGGGACTTTATATCGGAGATTATTTCTATGTAATAAATACATTGCGGGAAGCAGCATCTTACCAGATTGAGCAAGAAGCAGAACCATGGAAGAAAATTGGAAGTCTTGAGTTAAAGTGAGAAGGGAACTTCCTGCAAAGTCAGCAGTGACAGACTTTGCAGGAAGTTTTTTATTTGGCGTCAAGGCGGTCTGATACTGTTTTTTACATTTTATTGGGGTTAAATATATTTTGCTGTGCGCTATAAGAGTATTATAAAAAATAAATTTTATCCTAATCTATAAAATTGGCGTTTTATGTAGAAAAAGGAAAATAAATCCATAATTTGAGAAAAAAAGGTTGAAAAAAATTTCTTACTGTGGTATATTGCTACTAAAGGAGTTATTTTCCAATATATATCAAAAAAGTATTTTTGAAACAAATAAAACATAATTGCAGGTGCTAATATATAATTAAATATAAATAATAGAATTATAATATATATTAATATAAATACAATTAAGTTTTATTTTTCTCTGAAAAATTATTTTAGGAAGTGAGATTCGATATGAGCGGAATTACAACGGGAAAAATGCTTAAAAATGCCAGGGAAATGTTGGAACTTTCGGTAACACAATTAGTAGAAGGAGTTTGCTCTCGAAGAACACTTCAGAAATTGGAGGACGACGAGACAGAATGTGACCTTCTGCTTTTTATTGTACTGTTGCAGCGGCTTGGAAAATCGCCAGATAAATTAGAGTATATTTTATCCCGGCAGGAGTACTATCTGGAGCGTATGCGCAATTGGTTTTTAACCTGCGTTTTTAAAGGAAATCAAAAATGGGCAGAACGAGTGCTTGATCTTTACTGGAAAAATTCGCAGGGATTGGGGACAGTACATCGCATGTATTTGTGTCGTGGACGTGCCATGATTTCCTATTGGATTGACCATGATTTGGAAGAAGCAGAAGGATGGCTGATACAAACACTAGAGTCAACATTTCCGCGATGGAATAACGATGATTGGACGCACTGCCGAATCTCTACGCTGGAGTTGGAAAATATTTTGTCACTTGTGCGAGTTCAGCGAGAACAGAACAAACCAGTATGGAATCTGCTGCAGCGGTGTGGCAGATATATCACGCAGCATGTGACAGACGGGGAAGAACACGCGAAAATATTTGGTAAGTACGCATGGCTTGCAGCGCAGGAAAAATTAAAATATAATTGCCCCGAAGATGCAATTACCTTATGTACAGAAGCTATAAAGAAACTGCGTCAATATAGTATTGAATATTTTTTAAAACCGTTGCTTACTATAATACTTCGATGTTATCAGGAAATGGAGAAGAAAAAAGAAAAATTGATTCGGTCAAAGACCTGGATTTCAAAAGAACGCTGCCGTGTTTTTCTTTCGATTCTGGAAAGACTCAACAAGTATTTTGGAGAAAAATGGTATCCACAAAATTCAATTCTTTGTAATTGCAGTCAGAAATCTTATCATTTGGATTATGAAATTGTGCGGGCAGAGCGATATATCCATGGTATGACACAGGAAATGGTAGCAGACGGGATCTATCGAAATGCAAAAGAGATCGGAAGAATGGAGAGAGGACAGAGCGCTCCCAAAAATAAACATTTTATAAAGATAATGGAAAAGTTTGGTTTGTGCAAAGAACGGCGCGGCGGTTTTGTTGTTGCAGATTCTTTTCAGGCATTAGAAGTGCGAAAACAGATTCAAGATTGTATTAGCAGGTATCAGTATGATTGTGCTGAGGGGCTTGTAATACAGTTAAAACAGATGTTGGATATGAGTATTTTTGAAAATAGCAGAACAATACAGATGATTTTGAATTTAATCAATATGTATAAAGGTCAGTGTTCTAATCATGAACTTTTAGAAGAAAGCTGGGAACTCCTGCAAAAAACATATCATTGTTTACCCGAACATATAACCGAATGGTTTGAGAAAATACTAAATAAAAAAATGGAAAAATACTTAATGAGATATTTAAAACAAAAACGGAGACGATATCGCGTGCCATTAAAAAATGAAACCGATATGATAAATCAAGTGGCGATATTATTAAAGAGAATAGGCAAAGGGGAGGAAGCAATACAACTTTACAGTTTTACAATCTATTTATTTCATCAGAGTGATATGAAAGAAGAATACAGATATCGATCTTATGCATTGTTATTAGGAAATATGGCGGCGGATAAATGTTCCATTAGTGATAGTACGGAAGCATTAAATTATAGTTTGCGCTGCGGAAAGCTTGGAACATTAGGAAGAGATTATTTAACTTTAACATGTGCTTTAGAAGATAAAAGCTCGAATAGAGAAATTTGCTGCAAAATGGTAAAAGAAGCATATTATCTATTCGAGCTATCAGATAACAAAGTAAATCGTGAAATTGTGAAAAAATACTATAATGAAAATTATGGAATCCAAAAAGTATGTGCTTAGTTAAATCAACCAACATCCCCCATACTATCTGTTGGGTTTGGTTTTAAAGTATCTTGACTTGATCCTGGTCCAGAAAATCCCAGTGTTTGAATCCCATCATTCGGATTTGTCTCTGGAAGCACCTTCCCGCCAAGTAAGCCAAGCAACAGGAGAATTGAAGTGATAGAACAAATTAGTTGCTTACGGAATATCTTTTTCATAAACGGCCTCTTTCTGCGCACTCTATGCGCTTTATATTTTTTTGGTGTTTCCTTATAAAATTCTAAAAATCGACATAATCTGGAAACTATCGACATTATATAACATAAAATGTAAGCAAAAAAGCCCTTTAGAGTAGCAGATTTTATATTTTAAGAAACAACATTACTCTGAAAGCTCAAGCAGAACGCTGATAAGACGGCAGTAAGCTTACCTTTTCGATTATGTTGGTGGTTTATCCTACTTGCCCAACACATACAAACAAATACAAGGATTTAATTGGTTGTTGTTAAATCGAAATTATTCTTTTATTTTATATAACTGATTGTTTAAAATATCTTTTTGATATTAGGTTAAGCTTTATATAAAATATCTACTATTTCTTTAAACTTTAAATTTTTATCTAAGGTTCTATGAGAATTTTCCAGTTTACTGCAATTTTTGCTGATTCTTAATTAGTGCGGTATATACGAAATTGATGTTGTAATTTTAGGTATAAGCCTATTGCTTACTGTTAATAAAAGTAAACATAATGAAAGTTTATCTCTTGCTATTTAGGTGCGATAAAAAAGGAGAGCTTTTTGCGCCTAACTTAACCAACAGGATGGAGCTTTTGAAAACGGATTGGAAGATAAAAAGTAATAGTTGTTATTTATACACATAAACAAACAGTCTATTAAGATAAAGCACACACAAAAGCCTAATCCTAAAATAAAAATTTTTTGAATAAATTGTCGAATCGTTTTAGTATTTGTGTTTCCTGCTATATGTCCTATTCCTTTGTCCCATACGCAACAAGAAACATAATCCCATCCATGTTTTTCTAACATAGGATGAACCGTTGCCCAACCAACCTCAGTACACCAAAACCATAATGTTGTAAGTGGTGTGGCAAAAGAACTCCATTTTTTTATATGTGGCTCATACCACTCGGAAAGTCCTCTATATGAAACTAAATCACCTGGAAAACCACTTACACCATAGGGTCCATCACAAATTATAACAACAGGCGTTTCCCATTTGCTATATAATTCAATTGCATCTCCACAGTATAAATGAATATTTTCAAAATCTATTTTATCCACTCAAATAATGCTCCTATTTTGGCAATGTTGGATAACATCATCAACTTTACAATCTAGTTACACAAACAATCAATAATATCCATTGAAATTTGTTCGCTGCATTATATTTTATCCATAATAAACTTAGAAATAGTTGCTTTTATCAAATCCTTTTTCAATATATCGCGATCAATTAATAATTTTCATAGCGGTTCATACGGAGAAGGATATAATTTAGTACCACCTTTTTCTTTTTATCTTAACATATATATATATTGACTTCACAATATTTTTATCATATTATTCTGATATGATTCTCTCCGAGGGATGCGCATGATTTGGCAAAGTATCTGTCCTCCTTCGTCGGATGCAAATCAGCGCGGATATAATATCTGCTGATCTTATATCATGAATTTGGATTATTCAGTTCATATGAAGAAGAGTTTAAGTGATTCTTCACTTGTCAGTGAAACAATAGAGCATTTCTGACATATAATAACTTGATTGAAATACGAATATTCATAGATGATGAAGAGCGATTGGATATATAACAACATTAAAAATGCCTAGAATCTTTATAAACAAGATTCTAAGCATTCTTCTTTCTTATTATTTATCACTTTTCACTTTTTTGTTTCCAGTAATTGAGGTTTGGAAGTTGTGCTTCAAAATAAGATCGTGCTTGTTCCGCAGACCAGGTTTCATTTGACATATGCTCTACAAGAAAATTTGTCAATTCTTCCAAATTTGTGTAAACGAATTTTCCATCCGTATAGCACCACTTACAATATTCTTCATTGAATGTTCCATCAGTTTCTTTACTGATAGAAGAATCATCTAATGGCATGCCGCAGCATTGGCAAATCAGTTTTCTTGGAGAACCAAGAAGAGTATTGATCGAAACATCAAACAGTTTTGACAGCAGTTTTAGAGTTTCTGTATTTGGTATTGTCTCGCCAGTTTCCCAACGAGATACAGCTTGACGAGTAACATAAAGGTTTTCAGCAAGTTCATCTTGAGATAGTTTGTTTTTTGTTCGCAGCTCAAATATAATACTTTTTGTTTCCATAAAATTATCACCTTTCTTAGATATTATATCATGTTTTCAAAACATGATATTTTTTTTTGATGTATATGATTTGCGGATAAAGATGCTCTCCTTTGGTCGAGCGCGAACCGGTGCTTTTTTAAACATAATATTTAACATGCACACAATTCGCCAAAGAGGAGGATTTCTCGTTGGTCAAATGCAAACTTGCACTGATGTAATATTTATAAGATATTGATATTATATCACAGGTGTTTTAGCAAGCCAAGCAACGAGCTGTTGCTGGATAAATTTTATAAGCTTTAACGGCGTTTGCAAACACCAAAAAGAGATGGTGTCGCTCTGCGGTAAGATTCAAGCCCTATTACGTAACACTTCATTCTATTCTTTGGGAGAGGTCGGGACACGGGCAGAGCCACCGCAAAACCTACCGACAGCCGCCGAAGTAGTGCAGACGGTTTTGTTGTTAGAATGGAATAGAGTAAAGTTTGCTTTCCTTGAGTGGATGTGGTATAATTTTTACAGCACAGACCGACAAATTGAAAGTTGATGCCGATGAAAATGAATGAAAAGAGAGAACACCTATGCTCAATGCAGGAAGCAGGATAGTAAATAATTGGATATATC
>CAMUAR010000051.1 GCA_947086895.1 uncultured Lachnospiraceae bacterium
CCCCTGATAATTGCACAAAATATCCATCAGGCGCAGCCGCGCGGAATCCAGATTTTCTTTCGCCAATTCTGCCAGCTCGTCCCAGGAAAAAATTACGTTGTAACCATCCACAAGAAGATACTCGCTCTGTATGTGATCTGATTTTTGTATGGTTTTGGTGATGGTATTTTCTACTATACGCTCTTGTTTTATATCAGGGCTTTTTTTTTGCGCATCCTCCTGCGGCTTTACTGCATGATCTGTGGTATGTTTTTTTTGCGCCTTTTCTTTTCCAAGACTGTTTGCCCCGATTGGCACACGGCGCTTAATCTCCCCAAATGTACGTGTAAAAATCTCTTCAAGTTCCTTGTCCTCGGCGTAACTTCCACTATAATTGTTTGAGGAAATATTTTTTGTCGTTTCCTTTACAGTATATTGATTGCTCTCTTGTTTTTCTGACGCATTTCCCCCTGAAAAATCCAACGCTTCCAAATGCATATAATCTGCCGCCTGCTGCCATGGAACTAAAAATCCTGCTCCATGCGCGCAAAAAACAGAATCCGCCGAATGATCAAGATCTGTTTCTGCATGATAGTCAATCTCTGCAATCACTTTATCTGCATTATGACATGGCATATAACCTTTCATAGTACATAAAATATGTCCTCGTCCACGAGAATAAGCATTTAAGACCGCCGCATAGCCCTGCATTTCAGAAACAGGGGCAGTTCCGGTAAGCACCATCACTTCACCTTCCTGATTCGGAGGGTCAAATTTTCCGCACATTCGTTCAACATCTGACATTGCGCGCCCGATCGATTCCGCAGGAAGTTCCATTCGAAATTCATAGTACGGTTCGAGCAGTACGCTTTTTGTGCGCATCAGACCATGGCGAACAGCGCGGTAGGTCGCCTGCCTAAAGTCGCCGCCCTCTGTATGTTTTATATGCGCTCGTCCGGCAACCAACGTAATTTTTATATCGGTAATCGGGGAACCTGTCAGCACTCCCAGATGCTCCCGCTCCTCAAGATGCGCTAAAATAAGCCGCTGCCAGTTTCTGTCCAGATCATCTTCGCTCACAGCAGTCTCAAAGACAAGACCGCTTCCCGGCTCTCCCGGTTCCATAAAAAGATGGACTTCTGCATAATGGCGCAGCGGCTCATAATGCCCCATGCCTTCGACTGGCTGTGCGATCGTTTCCCGATATACAATACTTCCCATATCAAAACCCGCCTCCACGCCAAACCGTCTGCGGATCAATTCTGTAAGTACTTCCGTCTGAACCTCTCCCATTATCTGGACATGGATTTCCTGAAGCGCAGCGTTCCAGCGAATATGCAAAAGCGGATCTTCCTCTTCCAGCTGCTTTATCTTTTTCAGCATTACAGAAGCATCCTGCCCTGTGGGAAGCAGCATTCGATAAGTCATAACCGGAGCCATCATCGGCGTATGTGCAGGCGGTTCTATCCCAATTCCCTGCCCTGGCTGTGTTTTTGTAAGTCCGGTTACGGCGCAGACCATCCCTGCTGATACACAGTCCACCGCTCGAAACTTTGCACCATTATAAACACGAATCTGATCTACCTTTTCCGAAAAATTCTCTTCATTGTCCCCCGGAAAACTCACTGCTTCACGGACGCGCAGGCTGCCGCCGGTCAATTTCATCCAAGTCAGACGGTTCCCCTGCTCATCTCTGCCAATTTTATATACTCTTGCGCCGAATTCATGCGGATATTTTTTTTCTGCACAATACTTTTCCATTCCATCAAGCAAAGCTTCTACACCGTCAAGTTTTAATGCGGAGCCAAAAAACACTGGAAATACCTGCTGATCTGCCACCGCCTTTGAAATTTTCTGCACACGGATCCATCCCTGATCCATATATTCTTCCAAAAGCTCTTCCGAACAAAGCGCAAGTTCCTCATAAAAAGAGTCTTTCTCCCCTGCCGAAAAATCAATACAGCTATCCGAAAGACGGCTTTTTAAATTGGCTAGTCTAAGTTTTCGATCTGCTCCCGAAAGATCCATTTTATTTACAAATAAAAATGTTGGCACTCGGTATCGGGTAAGCAGACGCCACAGCGTTTCTGTATGCCCTTGCACTCCATCGGTACCGCTGATTACCAACACTGCATAGTCAAGCACTTGCAGCGCACGCTCCATCTCCGCTGAGAAGTCAACATGTCCGGGCGTATCAAGCAGAGTTAATTCCATCTCTTTCCAGACAATATTTGCCTGTTTGGAAAAAATGGTAATCCCTCTTGCGCGCTCCTGAGCATCCGTATCAAGAAACGCATCTTTATGGTCTACACGCCCCAGTTTCCGAATACTTCCGGACAAATATAAAATCCCTTCCGACAACGTTGTTTTTCCGGCATCCACATGCGCTAAAATCCCGGCAACCAGCTGTTTCATAACAATCCCCATTTCTGTGACCGCTCAGAATTCCTTTTTACAGGAATTCCATACTGCGCTTTTCTCTCTCCAACTCTGCATACAGCCGCAGCACATTCCAATTTTCATTTGTCGGCGTCATCACCGCTTTATAGTCTACCTGAACCATCGCACGTCTTAACGCTGCAAGCTGCTTATCAAGCTGAGCGCTTTCCATATCACAAAACACAAGCATCTGCTCTTTTGGCGGCTCCCCGGTAAATATTTCTTCCTCCCTATTTACCTGAACCGCTTCCACCAAACAATCGATTCTTCCCTGCGACAATGTTCCAATCGTCTGCTTATACAGCATTGCCGGCACATTCTCCACACGTATTTTCTGGCTGGCAGCAGCTTTTTTTACTTTTTCCAGCTCCTCGCGGAAAAGTCCAAACGCTAAAATTTTTGCCAATGTTATCTCTCCTTATCTATATCTCTTCTTAAAAAAAACAACTCATACGCCCAAAGCAGCCCGCATCCAACAGCATAACAAGCGATGTCCTTCCAGTCAAAAACAGAACCGAGCAAAATACGAAAAAAACGATTTTCAGAAACAGGAAGAAAATCTGCCAAGTGAAAATACTGCAAGACTTCCACTGCCACTGCAAATAAAAAGATATACAGTGGAAGTTTCCTACACTGTTTTGGTATAAATATTCGCACAAAACAATAAATAACAATAACAACAAGCATATCTCCAACATAGGGCCGCACAAACTTATCATGTACAAAAACAGCAATCAGAACTTCAACAGCAGTAAACAGCAAAAATAACATGGTATAAAACAGTCTGTTTTTTCCTGTCTTTCCACTGCTTTTCACTTTGCTTCCTCCCAAATCCTATTTTTTAACATAAATTTTTACCTGCGCGGCTTTGTCAGCTGATAACTTTCTGAAATCATCTGTTTTATATCCTGTTCTGGCACGGTTCCATTTAAAATAATCGAATTCCAGTGTTCTTTGTTCATATGATACGCGGGAATAACTGCCGAATACGTTTGCCGCCAGAAATCCCGCCACTCTACATCACATTTTACATTGATCCAGATTTTCTTTTCCCGCTCAAAAACCATAGCAAATATTTTTCGATTTTTTTGATGGCGCATCACAGTCCAATTTTCATCATGAAACGGATAATCTTCCACAACATCCTGATATTGTTTACACAGTGTAATAACTTCGTCTCTTGTCTCCACAATGTCCTCTTATTTTTATATATTTTCTTACAAAATTATATTTTACATTACATAATACAAATAATTTAATTATAAGTTTTTTTGTTTATTTTTTTGCAGGTTCTATGCCATCCCAGCAATATAATTTTATATCTATTTTTCCGTTTGCCAAAAAAGAAATCCCTTCCGCCTCAAGCATCGCTCTGCAAAACGACTCACACACTCCGACTGCAATTGAGCCGTCGGCTCGAACAATCCGGTGCCACGGCAGCTCACTTGGGCATCGCCGCATCGCATAGCCAACCTGTTTTGCGGCTCGCGGGCTTCCAGCCATCCGCGCAATCTGCCCATAAGACGCCACCTTCCCGCACGGCACGCGCTCCACAATCTGATAAACCCGCTTAAAAAATGATTCTTCCATTCTTCTCTTATCCTGATTACGCAAAAATTTTTGAATTTTAAGACTCACTTCCTGCAATACTGTCTATTTTTTTATTGTAATATAACCTGTTCCCTCTGTCAATACACCAGCTCTGTTCCTTTTGTTTCTAAAATTATAATAGCTCCTCTTGATTGACTTTATTTCTCTTCTGTGTTATTCTAAGAAAGCGTCGCTTTCTTAATCTTGACAAAAGTAAGCCTTTTGCAGAGCTGCCCCCTCTTTCAAAGGCATACCGCAAAAGATTTTAAATTTACAAAGCTGCGTCCATTTTCCCGAATATCAATTTTTTATGAAATAAAAAAAATCATGAAATATTTGTGAAGGTACTTTATTATTTTCAAAAAATAATGTATGATTAGAGAGTATTGCCTATCGGCAGAACAAGAAAAAAAATATTCCGCAACATGCGGCTGGAATGGAGGATACAAAAATGGGTAAGCAAAACGACACCCCGATGACACAGGAAAATACGGAAAAGAAAATGACAAAATACGACCGCAAAATGCAGGCCAGAAAGGAAGCTGAAATTCGCGAAAAACGTCAGCACAGATTGACGCAGATTACTGCTGCTGTGATTATCGCTCTGGTTGTGATTATCGCAGTTGCCGTTCCCATTGGAAAAAAGGTTTCTGCCCGAATGGAATATATCCGCATTGGCGACCATTCCATCAACCGAATTGACTATGATTTTATGTACAGCTATTTTTCCAACTACACACTTAACATGTACACCTATTTTGGTTTGATCGACAGCACAAAAAGCCTTGCCGACCAAAAATATGATGACAATACAACCTGGAAACAATATTTTGACCAGACGACGGTAAACAGCATCCGCCAGTGCCTAATCTTAAACGATGACGCAAAAGATAAGGGTTTGACCTACGATGTCAGTGAGCAGAGCAAGGAATTCTTTACCTCCTGCGAGAGTGACGCCACGTCAAATTCCATGACGCTGAGTGCTTATCTTAAATCTGCATTCGGCACTTACGCTACAAAATCCTCCATCAAAGATGCGCTTACGCTTGTTCTGACAGCAAGTGCGCACAATGAATATCTGCTCGGACAAAACAAGCCGGAACAGGAAAAAATTGATTCTTATTATGCAGAAAATAAAAACAATTATGATACTGTAACTTACAATGTGTACAAGCTTTCCGCCGATATTGCAGAAGGTGCTTCCGATGAAGAAATTACCGCTGCAATGGCATCTGCCAAAGAAAAAGCGGATCAGTTTATGTCGCGTTTTATCGCGGGGGAGCCATTCTCAAAGCTTTACACAGAATACGGCGGCGAAGCTCCAAGCACGGACGATTCTTCCGAGGACGATACAACACCGGCGGATGGCTCGCTGAAAGCAGACAGCACTTACTCTTCTGCGGATTCTCTCTACAGCGACTGGCTGTTTGACGAGGAGCGTGCAGCAGCTGATGTAACAATTATCACAGATGAATCAGGACATGCATACCATATTGTGGCGTTCCAGTCAAGAAAACGTCCAGACACTGCGAATGATTCGATCTCTGATACACTTGCCGCACAGGCAGTATCCGAATATATCAGCACCAAAATAGATGCCTACACGCTGACAGACAAGAAAAATCATCTTGATCTTCCGACACCGACCGAAGCACCAAGTCCGACGCCGACAGCGGCAGCAGAATAAAATCTTGTATAAAAGCCTTTTGAACTACCGCTTTTTGGCAGTTCAAAAGGCTTTTTTGACTACTCCCACTTTGGATACCCAGGCAGCACATACTCCCAATCCATATCAGAAGCAAAATAAAATTTTGTATATCCCGGCTGATTATAGCAATTATTCTGCCATGCCACCCCAGTGCGGTACATCGTGTCATGCATCAGCGTAAAAAGTTTATGTGTTGTCAATTCATCGGAAAAATAGATTCGGATTGCTTGGTCATCGGCTCGGCGATAGAGGATTTCTTCACGAAAATCGCCTAAAATATCAGCGACCAAACAAGGATTTCCTTTTGTTCCATTGTTGACGCGCACCTGTTCTGGTATAAGAACAGTTCCATGTATATTATCATTTACAATCCCTTCATGATTTCCATTGATATAATCTGGTCCGTCAATAATCTGTGTAGATAAATCTGCGGTAAAATGAACGGGCTGATTTGTTCCAAGCACCGGCACATTAAGAATTCTCCCTTTGCAGTCAAATACATCGTTGATAAAGCACTGTAACCCGCGCACGTCCGGCGCAATATCTCCGATCATACAGCGACCAAGATCGCGGTCTGCCGCCTCTCCCCACAGCACTTTTCCGGTTTCTGCATCGCACAAAGCATAGCCATAAGGAACTTCCCGCGCTCCCTCAAATACATGAAAAATCTCATATCCTGGACGATCTGGATCAATTTTTGCTACATGGATCGCATCGCCATGCCCAAATTTTGCCTGCGTACCATCTGCAAGCGTGCCGTAACTTGAATATTTTAAACTTCCATCATGATCGATCACCGCCGCGCCATAAATAATCTCCTGATATCCGTCGCCGTCAATATCCGCCGTGGAAAGACTGTGATTTCCCTGACCTGCAAGCGTGCCATAAATCTTATCGGTTCCAATTCCTAAATGCGGATTGTCACAAAATGGATTTGTCATCGGCACAAACCCTGAATCCACACGAAAACGTTCCCTGTGCGTTCCATCCAAAAAGTCGTACGCGGCAATGCAGGCGCGTGTATAATACCCTCTGCACAAAACAAGCGAAGGATGTTCTCCATCAAGGTATGCCACGCCGGAAAGAAATCGGTCAACGCGGTTGCACGGCTCGATTCGATTCATCGCATAATCCCCCCAGCACAATCCGTCATCCATTCTTGGAAAAGGAAAATCAATGGTTTCCAATTCAATTCCATCGCCGGAAAACATCGTTAAAAATTCAGGTCCTTGATAGATAAACCCCTCAAATTCCCAAAGCCTGTTTTTCTCGCTGCGCTTTTGCGCATACTTGTAAATAAATTCATCAACAAGCGCTCTGGCATGTTCTTCCGAAAGAGGATATGAATATCTTGCTGGAATTCCAAAACATTCTTCTAACGTCCTTGGCCATTGCCCTGCCTTTACTTCCGGTCTGGCATCCCATGAAAGAAACATTTTAACAAGGTGTTCCCGGTAGCTTGCAGCGTCACAAACATAATTATCATTGTGGCTTGCACCAGCAGCGATCGCGGAAGCTGTCAGTGTAATATACTCGGTCACTTCTGTTCGCTGCATTTCACTGTTATAACAGCTTTTTGTGTCAATTGGTTTTATTCCCTCTTTTTTATATAAATATCTGGTGATCTTTGTTCCGGGCGCAGTTTTTACTGAGATTTCTGCCTTTCCATCTCCGTTAAAATCATAGACCATAAATTGCGTGTAATGCGCTCCTGCGCGAATATTTTCCCCCAAGTCAATCCGCCAAAGCTGCGTGCCGTCAAATTTATAACAGTCAAGAATACAATGCCCTGTATATCCCTTTTGTGATACATCTTTTGAATTATCAGGGTCCCACTTTACAATATATTCATATTCCCCGTCGCCGTCCACATCTCCCACACTCATATCATTTGCATGATACTTATACAGCTCTCCAGCTGGGGTAATCCCTCCTTCTGGACGGCAGATCGGAATATCATAATAATTCTTTCCAGAAGAAAATGCTTTGACTGGCTTGCACAATTCTCCTCCTTCAATACAAACCTGATATTCTGGATCAAAAATATCTAAAGTTTCTATTTCATTACAATTTTCCTCTGTTTTATCTGCACAATTATTCTTCTTTAAGTTTTCTTCTTTTTCTGCACTATACAAATCAATATAATTTGTGCTGTCCTTGACAACAGCAATCTTCTTTCCATCCCGGTAAACAAGAAAATCTCTGCTTGCCATTCCAGTATCTGTATATCCTTCTACTTCGGGCAGCAGCAGTCTCCAAGACAAAAAGATTCCCTGTTTTGTTCTGATCGCAATAAGCCCGCGGTCAAGCTGTTCCAACTGCTCTTGAAATTTCTTTACCACTGGCGTGCAGAGTACTTCGCTCCATTCCTCCCCGCCATCTTCTTTTTCTACGCAAAGTTTAAAATAATGCGGAATGCAAGTAGAACGTTCCCATATAAAATTTGTATCTTTTCCTTTATAAATCTTTTGAAATTCCATAAATTTCGTATTTTTATCTGCCCAGTACAACGAATAAAGATTGTCTCCCGGCACGGTCCATTCCAGTAAAATATAATTTTCTGTAATTTCCTTTATTCCGAAATAAATTTTTTTCATTTTTCCTCTTCTTTCGCCGCACAAGCGGCTGAGTTTGTTATAAAAAGTGAAATATTATTATCAAGGATATAGAAAAGGAGCTATTGCAGAACACAAGACTCCTACAATATACAGCAAAATCCAACTTGATAAAATACTGTATATTGTGGGAAACATTGTTTTGCAACAGCCCCTTTTTTAACACAACATATTCTGCGGTATCTTTCTACAAAATTGTATGGCAGAAAAACAATAATAAATCTTACTTTCTCAAACCAAGACGCTCAATCAGACTGCGGTATGTCTCCATATCGGACTTTTTAAGATAATCAAGAAGCCCTCTGCGCTGACCTACCATCTTTAAAAGCCCTCTTCTGGAATGATGGTCTTTATTGTTGTTCTTTAAGTGCTCTGTCAGCTCGGTGATTCTCTCGGTAAGAAGTGCGATCTGAACTTCTGGAGAGCCTGTATCCTCTGGATTTCTGCCGTAAGCTGCAATAATTTCTGCCTTTTTTTCCTTGCTAATCATAATAAAATCCTCCTGTTATAAAAATTAATCGCCGGACACTAAGGGATGGTCGGAGAAATCCGAACCCTGAGCATCGGCACACAACATGGCATATTATAACATGTGCCATAGAATTTGTAAATATGTAATTTCCCAGATTCTTTTTTATATTGCAGCTACTCGATTTTACTTCCGCATTTCGTGCAGAACGCCGCACCTTTTTCAACTTTCTCGCCGCATTTCGGGCATGTTGCAGTTTCCTTTACAAAACTTCCGGCAACACTGTTTAAATCAAGCTTTGCCGCCTTGCCTTTCAGCGCGGAAAACAAAAGAAACGCGAAAGCCAAAAGAAATGCAAAATCTGCCAGATCACCAATTATTTGAATCATTTTTGAAAATATTTTGTACGCTGTAGTTCCGCCGGATGAAATCTCAAAACCAGAAATAGAAACGGACTCTCCGCCCGCAAACCATCCAAGCACACTTTTTAAAATCCGAATCAGGATATTAACGATCCATCCATAAAAAGATAATGTCAGCGATTGTTTTAGCGTCGATTTTACAATTTCATCAAAATCAAACAAAAATACAATTCCGGTAAAAGCCAGAGCCACCCAGACAAGGCTGAAACTACTTGTATAGATACCATAGCCAAGCAGCACAGAAAACGCCGCGAGAAGTGTTGCAGGAATTCCAAAATTCCTCTTTGTGAGATAATTCATTTTTCCTCCTATTCTGCCGTATGTACGACATCTTGATTAAGGGAGCTTTTTGCTGACACGCAGAAAGCCCTGGATCAAAAACTTTAATTCATCTCTTCTTTTTGATGAATTATTAGGAAAAAATACAAAATCGACAAATCTATAAAAAGTTTTCTTCTGTCGAAAAATATATTTTATCTAATATATTCACTGTAATACAAATACAGAAAAATTTCAAGCTTTATTTCTTTTTTATTATTTTTACTTTATATATTTTTTATATCTTCTTTGTATTAAAAATTACACTCTGACATACAAGCGTATCACAGGCAAGTTGTTCCCTTAATTCATCAACACTTTTAAACTGTTTTTCTGGACGTACAAAATGCAGCAGCTTTGTTATTGCCTGCTCCCCATAACAGTCTCCAGAATAGTCAAACAAATATGTTTCAACCCAAGCCTTTTTTTGCTGTCCAACCGTTGGACGAACTCCGACATTTGTCATTCCGGTATATGTTTTTTTTCGCAGGATTGTTTGTGAAGCATAGACTCCATAAGGAGGCAAAAGTTTTTCTTCTGACGTGACAAGGTTAATGGTCGGAAAGCCAATGGTTCTGCCAAGCGCTCTGCCATGTTCCACAACACCAGATACATAATAAGGCGCTCCAAGCATTGCGCCCGCGCGCTCCATATTTCCGCGCAACAGCTCCTCGCGTATTTTTGTGCTGCTGACAACATCATTGTCAAACCGCACCTTTTCGCACACGGTTACATGAAAGCCATACTCTCTCCCAAACCGCAAAAGCATCTGTGCATCCCCTCTGCGATTATGACCAAACCGATTATCCTCACCAACGACAATAAGTTTTGCATCCAGCTGCTTTACAAGCACCTGCCGGATAAAGTCCTCCGCTTCCATCGAGCTTGTTTCTCTGGTAAACGGATACGAAATAAACACATCGATACCAGCTGCGGCAAGCATTTGTTGTTTCTCTTTTTCTGTGTAAATCAACTTATAAGCTTCCTTTGCCAAAAACATGCTTGGATGAAAGTCAAACGTAAAGACAACACTCTTTCTCCCGCCTTCTTTTTTTCCTTTTGCCAACTCCTGCATAAGCTTTTGATGTCCGACATGAAGCCCATCAAACTTGCCCAATGTCACGCATGTTGATTTTAATGAAAAATCGGATGAGTGAATATACTCCATAAGCCCCTCCGCACCGCAGCCCGCTCATTTTTATATACAGCAGCACATCAATCCAACAAGTTCTGTAAAATCATAGAACGGTTTTTAAGTTTTGTAATTTTCTTTATATTTTCGCTTTTTCTGGAATAAACATTTTAATATTGCAAAAACTGCCCGTCGAACTGTCGAACTGATACAGTGCATAAAACTGTCCATAACTATCGCATACCCGATACCAGTTCTTATCTGTTAAAATCATACTATTTAAATTTGCAAAAGCCCATGTCGGCAGCTGATTTCCATTATAAAGCCATCGGTCTGCTTCGCTTGTCGTTCTGATAAGCGGGTACTGCAAAAATAATCTCTCAACTGGAAAAACTGCTTTAGAAAGCTTTCCTTCTGCGCGCATACTTGATAATTCTTCCAATGTCAAACTGTTCTTTATATAAAAATCGCTGACTCTCACGCGCTGGAGGGATTCCATACATCCCCCGCAGCCAAGTTTTCTTCCAATATCCTCACAAAGCGCACGAATATACGTTCCTTTGCTGCATGTTACAAGAAAACGTACCCTTGGCAGTGAAAGCTCCTGAATCTCAATGGAATAAATGGTGACTGGACGCGGCGTTCTGTCAACTACAACCCCTTGTCTGGCCAGCTCATACAGGCGCTTTCCGCCTACTTTCAGCGCAGAATACATCGGGGGAATTTGGTCGTATGTACCTAAAAATGACATTACCGCATCCTGAATTTGTTTTTCTGACGCTTCCACTTTGCATTGACGCAGAATTTTTCCTGTGAAATCCTGCGTGTCCGTTTCTACTCCAAGCAGCAGTACTGCCTCATAGGTTTTATCTTGATCGGTCAAAAGCTCGCATGCTTTTGTCGCAGAACCAATGCACACCAAAAGCACGCCCTCGGCTTCCGGGTCAAGCGTTCCTGTATGTCCCACTCGCTTCTGCCCTACAATACCGCGGACTTTTGCCACTACATCAAAAGAAGTATATCCTTTTTCTTTATAAACATTGATAATTCCATCCATCCTCAAAGCTCCGCAAGCTGATGTTCAAGACCTGCCAACAAATTGTTGATCACATCGTGCAGCCTTCCGCCCGCGTCGTAACCCGCCGCTTTTTTATGACCGCCGCCGCCAAAAAACATTGCTGTTTTACTGACATCAACCAAACCGTTTGAGCGCATACTAACCTTAAATTGCTGCGGCTCAAGTTCATAGAGAAAAACAGCGACTTCCACACCGCTTGTCACGCGCAGTTGATCGATAATTCCACTTAAATTTGCAGGTACAACATTATACAGTTCCATAATTCTGCGTGTAAGCCAAGACAAAATTACTTTTCCGTCCAGCACAAGCATACTCTCCATCAAACAGCGTCCAAGAATCTGATTTTCAATATAACTTTTTTCATAGAACGTTCCATCGATAATCTTTGATGAATTCACACCTTTTGAAAGCAGTTTACCTGCAATGCACATGGTCTGTTCGGAAGTGTTCGTATGTTTAAACACCCCTGTGTCATGGACGATTCCAAGATACAGCGCCTCAGCGATCGGCAGTGAAATTTTCTCCAATTCCATCGCTTCAAACAAAACCTCGCAGGTAGAACTGTAATCTGGTTTCAGTACAACCTCATCGGCAAAACTGCCGCTGTTGCTGGCATGATGGTCAAAACATATCTTTCTTTTTGCTGAAGAAAAATATTTTTCCGCCTCGCCAAGCCGATCTGCGCTGCTGCAGTCAAGTACAATAAACAAATCGTACTGTCTCTCCTCCTCAAAATTCCATCTCGCTTTATCGGAATTTTTCAGGAACATAAAACTTTCTGGAATATCCTTCATATAAAGATGAATTTCCTTATCAAAGAGACTGTTGTAATTTTCCTGCAAATAGTTGTATAACCCCAGACAGGCTCCAACGCAATCACCATCCGGGCGAATATGCCCAGCAATTGCAATTGTATCTGCCTGTCTGACTTCCTTATCAAATATCATATACTTCTCCTCCTCTTTTTCCTGCTGCCGTTTATCTCCCGATTTTTATGCAGCATAGATTACTTAAAATCCCCTGTTTTGTATTGTTTCCATCTGTTTTATAGCGCAATAACTGTTGTTTCCTTATTCCATCTCATCGTTTTCTTCGGAATCTTCAAAAATTTCCTCGGACTGTGAAATCTCTTCCCTGCTTCGCAGTTCTGCATTTACATCATCAATCAGCTTTGACATATGAACGCCGTACTCAATAAACTGATTTCCAATAAACCGAAGTTCCGGCGTATTTCTCAGATTGATGCGCCGTGCAAGCTCGCTGCGAAGAAACGGCGCTGCGTTTTTTAATCCAGCCAATGTAGACCTTTGAGAATCTTCATCCCCTAAAACGCTGATATAAACCTTCGCAGTCTTTAAATCCGGCGCAACTTCAACTCCAACGACCGAAGTCATTGGATTGACACGCGGATCTTTTAATTCCTGTGAAATCAGCACTCCAAGTTCTTTTTGTACCTCCTGGTTGATTCTCGTATTCTTGATGCTATTTTTCCTCATTTACCTTGGAACCTCCACCATCATATAGAACTCGACCTGATCAAATTCCTGCAGATCGTTAAACTTCTCAAAGACAAGACCACATTCATAGCCTGTGGCAACTTCCTTTACATCATCTTTAAACCTCTTTAGCGATGCGAGTGCGCCCTCGAAAATCAGTGTACCCTCGCGTGTAATTCTCGCAGAGCAGCCACGGACAATCTTGCCGTCCAGCACATAAGAACCAGCGATAACGCCAAGTCCAGATGCTTTAAATGTCTGGCGAACTTCCGCATGACCGATTACCTGCTCCTCAAACGTTGGATCAAGCATTCCCTTCATCGCCGCTTCGACATCCTCAATCGCATTGTAAATTACACGGTACAGCCGTATATCAACTTTTTCACGATCTGCGGTCTCTTTTGCCGTGTTGTCCGGGCGAACATTAAACCCAATAATAATCGCGTTTGAAGCGCTTGCAAGCGTTACATCCGACTCGTTGATGGCGCCCACTCCGCCGTGGATAATGCGCACTGCCACTTCCTCGTTGCTCAGTTTCAGCAAGCTCTGTTTCACCGCCTCCACCGAACCTTGAACGTCCGCTTTTACAATCAGATTCAATTCCTTGATATTTCCTGCCTGAATCTGTGAGAATAAGCCGTCCAGCGACAACTTCGCTTTTGTATCCGCAAGCAATTTTTCTCTGCCCTGTGAAATAAACGCCTCTGAGATTGTTCTTGCCTGCTTCTCGTTATCCGTAGATAAGAAAATCTCTCCTGCTGCCGGAACATCGTTCAGACCCAAAATTTCCACCGGTGTAGAAGGCGTTGCTTCCTTTACGCGCTTTCCTTTATCGTCGATCATCGCGCGCACTTTTCCATAAGCTGAACCGATGGCAACACAGTCCCCAACGCGCAGCGTACCCTTTTGCACAAGAATTGTCGCAACTGGACCACGTCCCTTATCAAGCTCTGCCTCGATCACAATACCGCGCGCATTGCGATTTGGATTTGCCTTTAACTCGCACATCTCCGCGGTCAAAAGAATCATCTCCAGCAGCTGTTCAATTCCTTCTTTTGTATGTGCTGAAACAGGGACAAAGATCGTCTCGCCGCCCCAATCTTCCGCAACAAGCTCGTGTTCGGTCAATTCTTGTTTTACACGCTCCACATTTGCGCTTGGCTTATCAATCTTATTGACTGCAACAATAATCTGCACGCCTGCCGCTTTTGCATGATTGATCGCCTCGATCGTCTGCGGCATAACACCGTCGTCCGCAGCCACGACAAGAATTGCGATATCTGTTGACTGTGCGCCTCGCATACGCATGGAAGTAAACGCCTCATGTCCCGGTGTATCAAGAAATGTAATTCTCTCACCATTCTTTTCAACAACATAAGCACCAATATGCTGTGTAATACCGCCTGCTTCTCTCGCTGTTACATTTGTTTCACGGATTGCGTCAAGCAAAGATGTTTTTCCATGATCGACATGTCCCATAACACAGACAACCGGCGGGCGTTTCTCCATCAAAGACTCATCTTCCGCTTCCTCTTTTAAAAGTTCTTCTACAATATTAACTTTAACTTCCTTCTCTGCAATGCAATTAAATCCAAGCGCAATCTCCTCCGCTTCTTCAAAAGAAATCTCCTGGTTAATGGAGACCATCTTCCCTTCAAGAAACAGTTTTTTTACAACGGCGGACGGCGTTTGTTTCATTTTGTCTGCAAGCTCTTTTACCGTAAGAACCTCCGGCAAAATAATTGTCTTGATTTCATCCTCTTTTTCCTTTTTTGTCTGTTGTGGCTTTGGCTTAATAAACGCACCTTTGCGGTTTGGATCTTTCTTGCCCTTTATCACATCTTCTTCATTGTCATGATCCCTTCCGCGATCGCGGTTTCGATCTCTGTTTCGATCATTAAATGCCGCTGCGCGCTGCTCTTTTGTCAGCTCATTTGCCAGATCAGCTTTAATGCTGCCCTTATCGCTGCCACGGCTGTCACGGCGTCCGCCAAACCCTTTATTATATCCTGAATCTTTGTCCGAATCCTTGTTATAACCGCCTCGTCCACCCTGAGATCCGCCAAACTGACCTGGACGGTTGTTTTGCCGACGATCCCCATACTGACCTTGCGGGCGGTCTCCCTGACGACGGTCTCCATACTGACCCTGCGGGCGGTCTCCCTGGCGTCCCTGGCGGCGGTCTCCATACTGACCCTGCGGACGGTCTCCCTGGCGGCGGTCTCCATACTGACCCTGCGGACGATCTCCCTGACGGCGATCCCCGTACTGACCTTGCGGGCGGTCTCCCTGACGGCGGTCTCCATACTGACCTTGACCCTGCGGGCGGTCTCCCTGGCGGCGATCCCCGTACTGGCCTTGTGGACGGTCTCCCTGACGGCGGTCCCCATACTGACCTTGCGGACGATCTCCCTGACGGCGATCTCCGCGGTCTCCCTGGCGTCCCTGGCGGCGGTCTCCATACTGACCCTGCGGGCGATCTCCCTGACGGCGATCCCCATTTCTCTGCGGACGATCCCCTTTATGATCCCCTGTACCCTGCGGGCGATCTTTCCGCTCTCCATTTTGCTCTTTTTTGCGATCACCATTCTGATCTTGACGGCGATCATTTCTTCGATCACCATTTAAATCTTGTTTATGTTCATTGTTTGAACCTTGTGTATGATCCACTTTCTTATCCACCTCCTTCTCCTGTTTTCTTTCACCGGTTGGCGCTTTCTCCTGTACAGGCTTTTCTTCTTTTTTTACACTAAAGAATTTTTTTACAAGCTCGATCTCTTTATCTTCAATATTACTGCTTGCAGTTTTCCCTGCAATCCCCTTTAACGCGAGCGCGCTCTGGATGTCTTTTGAGGATATTTCTTTTTTCATATCCCTTGTCAACTCTTTCGCCAACTCATGAACTCTCATTTTTGCCATAGTCTACCTCGCTTCCGTCATCTCGTCCACACAGCAAGCTTTCAAAGTCACTTGCCTATTTCTACTTCCCGTTCCAACCCATCCAACACAGCAAACTGTTTTTTTATCTCTTTTGCCATTCCCTCGTCCTTCACTGCAACAGAGGTTCTAATTTCCTTTCCAATCTTATGTCCCAACGTTTCCTTATCTGAAAAAATGTAATATGGAACAATATAATAATCACACATATTGCGAAACATTTTTTTTGTATTTTCTGATGCATCGCCAGCGATAATCACCAGTTTTGCACTTCCTTCTTTCACGGACTTTTCTGTTGTAAATTCTCCGCTTGCCAAAGAACCTGCCTTTCCTGACAATCCAAGCAAAGAATATATTTTTTTCTGCGCTATAAGCTGCGCCAATTCCTGTTCACTGCTTTCCATTGATTTGATTCAACTCACTTTCCAGCGCCGCATACACGTCTTCTGGGATAGCTACTTTCAGGGAGCGTTCCAGCCCTTTATTTTTCCTTGCCTTTAAGAAACACTCTAAATTGCCGCACAGGTATGCGCCACGTCCGTTTTTCTTGCCGGTTGCATCGATCAAGATTTCCTCCTGCGGTGTCTTTATTACCCGAATCATTTCCCTTTTATTTTTCATTTCACCGCAGCCGGTACATTTTCTGAGAGGTATCTTTTTGACGCCAGCCATTCTGCCCCCTCCTTTCTGCTCTGACGAACAATCTTTTTAACTGTCCATCTCCTCCGAACCACTCTCCTGCTGCAAATAACCGTTTTCCTCTGGATATCTGCCATACTCATCCTGATAATCATTGTAACTGCCGCTATATTCTTCCTCTGAGCCATCACTCTTGATATCAATCTTGTAGCCTGTCAGCCTTGCTGCAAGTCTGGCATTTTGTCCCTCGCGTCCGATCGC
Source organism: uncultured Lachnospiraceae bacterium (assembly GCA_947086895.1). GTDB lineage: Bacteria > Bacillota > Clostridia > Lachnospirales > Lachnospiraceae > RGIG4057. The sequence continues at coordinate 17,084 of CAMUAR010000051.1, forward strand.
CAAAGATAATTGGTAACCTGGCACAACAACTCTTGCTGTTTTTTCTTCCTCCTCAACCTCCACCGATACAACTTTCGCAGGGCTAAGCGCATTTTGAATCAATGTAGCTGGGTCATCGCTCCAATTGATAATATCAATTTTTTCCCCCCGCAGCTCATCGACAATCGCATTTACTCTCGCGCCATTAATACCGACACACGCGCCGACCGGATCAACATTCGGATCGCATGAGCTAACCGCCATTTTTGTTCTTGCACCTGCCTCGCGTGCAATACTGCGTATCTCGACAGTTCCATCTCTAACCTCGGTCACTTCCGCTTCAAACAGGCGTTTTACAAGTTCAGGGTGAGTTCTTGACACTGTAATTTTTGGTCCTTTTGTTGTATCCTTAACCTCAACAACATACAATTTAATGCGTTCTGTCGGTCGGAAATGCTCTCCGGCTATCTGTTCATTTTTTGTAAGTACCGCGTCAACCTTTCCCAGATTGATGCTGACATTCTCACCGGTGTATCGCTGAACAATACCAGTTACAATATCTCTTTCCTTCTCAAAATATTGATTGTAAAGCACTTTTCGCTCTTCTTCACGAATTTTCTGGACAACGACCTGCTTGGCCTTCTGCGCTGCAATACGCCCAAAATTTCTTGGAGTAATCTCAACATTGACAATATCACCAAGGTCATACTTCTTCTTTGGAAACTTTTGTCTTGCCTCCTCAAAAGAAATCTGCAAAACAGAATCCTCGACTTCTTCCACAACTTCCTTTTCTGCATACACGCTGAATGCTCCGGTTTCACGATCAATGATAACTTTTACATTATCTGCCTTGCCATACTGATTCTTACATGCAGTAACAAGCGAATTTTCAATCGCCTCCAGCAAAATATCCTTGCTGATATCCTTCTCTTTCTCGATCTGGTTCAATGCCTCGATCAATTCCTTATTGCTGTCCATTTTTATCACTTCTCCCTTTCTATAATGGATTCATTCGAATTAGGTCTCTTCCGGTGATCTTAAAAATCAATGGCGAGGCGAACCATCGCAATATTGTCGCGCATAATTGCAAGCTCTTCCTTGTTTTCCAACACAATCACGATTGCATCCTTGTCAAATTCCTTTAATTTTCCCCACAATTCCTTGCTTTTCTTTGCTGTTCCTAAAACCTCCACAGCGCGGAACAATTTCACTTCCAACTCCTGACCAATGCTTCTTGCAAAGTCCTTATCTTTCTTTAATTGCCTGCCAAGTCCTGGCGAACTGACCTCAAAAATATAGGAATCCGGTATAAAATCTTTCTCATCCAGCAAATCGCTCATCTTTCTGCTTACCAGCTCGCAGTCGTTTACGGTAATTCCGCCCTCCTTGTCGATATATGCCCTTAAATACCAATTTCCAGCTTCCTTCACATATTCGACATCAACAAGTTCAAATCCGCAGTCCTCCAAAATTGGAGTAATCAAATCCTCCGTCTTCTTCTCATACTGCTCATGTTTTGTCACCATGGTTCACCCCACTTTCTATAGCTTTTGCTGTACAGGAAATTTATAGGTTTATGCCTGATTTCCTGCGCACGGCGAAAAACAAAGAGTGGACTTACGTCCACTCTTATGACAGCTTATCATAATTTCTTATTAATAATACTCCTCTATTTATCAAAAGTCAAGATTTTTTTTACACGTACTGTAACTTCACCGCTGTTTAATACCTTTCTAGCACCATCTGCCAATTCAATAACAAGACCGCCGTTTTCATCAATATCCACGGCAACTGCCTCGAAAGGTTCTGTCCCAGCCATTACAAGCACATTTTTTCCAATCAACATGGAATGCGTGCGATACTCTTTAAGAAAATCTCTGCGTTCCAAATCTTTAAGCACATTTGAAAGCTGAACCACGATCTCTGCGATAAGCTGATTGCGCGTCACAAAAATATGCGGATCGCCACTGTACAGCGCACCTGCAATTTCTCTTAATTCTTCTGGGAATTGTTCTGGCGCGATATTAAAATTAATTCCAATTCCCGGAATAATACAGTCAACAATCCCTGTTTCACAATCTGTCACTGCTTCTGTCAGAATACCGCATACTTTTTTCCCTTGGTAATACAAATCATTGACCCATTTGATTTCTGTAACAATTCCTGTCACATTGCGGATGGCACGATGAACCGCAACACACGCAGCGGTTGTCAGAAACACTGCGTCCGACGCCTGCAGCTTTGGCCGCATCAGCAGACTCATACAAATCATTCCGCCTGGAACAGAGAAAAAACTTCGTCCCCTGCGCCCGCGCCCCGCTGTCTGAACATCTGCGACAAACAGCTGTCCTTCCTTCGCTCCACTTGCTGCCGCCTGTTTTGCAAGCGTATTTGTCGAAGTGGTTTCCCGAACCACATGGATATCAAGCCCTGATTGTTCTTTTGGCAAATATGCCAGAATTCCTTCCTTAGACAAATGGTCCGCATACTCTGCAAGACAATATCCTCGGTTCTGCACCGCCAATATTTCATATCCTTCCTGCTCCAGCTGTTTTACCGCTTTCCACACAGAAGCCCGCGTCACTTGAAGCTCCTCTGCCAATGCCTCGCCAGAAAAATAGTTTCCTCGATTCTCCTCCAGTTTCTTTAACACACTGCTTTTTACTGACATTTAAGTCACCTTACTCAATCTGCCAATCGATCGGTTCTGCACCGTTTGCTTTTAAAAATTCATTTGCCTGGCTGAAATGCTTGCATCCAAAAAATCCTCTGTACGCTGAGAGCGGGCTTGGGTGCGGCGCGGTCAAAATCAAGTGTTTCGGGTTCGTCAGCATCTTTTTCTTTGTCTGTGCAGGCTTACCCCATAAAAAGTAAACAATCGGTCGATCCTGAGCATTTACCGCCTGTATTACAGCGTCAGTAAAGCGTTCCCATCCCTTGCCCTGATGAGAATTTGGCTGATGTGCGCGAACAGTCAGCACAGTATTCAGCAGAAGTACACCCTGATCCGCCCACTTTTTTAAATATCCATGTTCTGGTATTGTACAGCCTAGATCGTCATGCAATTCTTGATAAATATTCTGTAATGACGGCGGAATATCTTGTTTTGGCAACACGGAAAAACTCAATCCATGCGCCTGATGTTCCCCATGGTATGGATCCTGCCCTAAAAGTAACACTTTCACTTTGCTAAGCGGTGTAAAATGAAACGCATTAAAAATATCATCTGCCGGTGGATAAATTGTAGTTGACTCATATTCCTGGCGCACAAACTGATAGAGTTCTTTATAGTATGTTTGTTTAAATTCCGACTCAAGCTCTTTTAACCAGTCATTCTCAATCATGCCCATATTTTACCTCATTCCTGCGCGACTATGCTAGATAATATAAGTTTATGGATGCCGCGCAGACATAAACTTACTTTTTAATTATGTATTTTTCAGAAATATAAAACAATTCTTTAAATATTTACACTAACTCCATGTTCCTTTAAATATTGCTTTACCCCGCAGATCTCAAGTTCTTTGTAGTGAAATAAAGAAGCAGCCAATGCAGCGTCCGCTTTTCCTTCGACAAGTACCTCTAAGAAATGTTCCTTACTGCCAGCTCCGCCAGACGCAATTACCGGCACAGATACATTTTCTGAAACAAGCCTTGTAAGTTCCAAGTCGTAACCATTTTTTGTGCCGTCACAATCCATGCTTGTCAAAAGAATCTCTCCGGCACCAAGCTGATCCGCGCGCATCGCCCACTCTACTGCATCCATTCCCATATCGACTCTGCCGCCGTTTTTATAAATGTTCCACCCTGTGCCATCCTGCCTTTTTTTCGCGTCAATCGCCACAACAACACACTGACTTCCAAACTTATCTGCCGCTTCGGAAATCAATGTGGGATTTATAATCGCAGCTGAGTTAATTGCTATTTTATCTGCGCCCTCGCGCAAAATCACTTTAAAATCATCGATCGAACGAATTCCACCGCCTACCGTAAAAGGGATAAAAACATTTTCTGCAACTTTTGCCACCATCTCTAGTTGGATCGTTCTGGCGTCCGATGAAGCTGTAATATCCAAAAAAACAAGCTCATCTGCTCCGTTCTTGCCATACTCCGCACCGACTGCAACTGGGTCGCCTGCGTCCTTTAGATTGACAAAATTTGTGCCTTTTACTACTCTGCCGTTATGAACATCCAGACATGGGATAATACGTTTTGTAAACATACAAGCTCTACAATCCTTTCCGCCACCGTTCTGATGACATTTATTCTTTTGTTTCTATTCTTATCGATATAACCAGATTTCTTGCATTCACCGCCTTTCTTCTAAAATAATCTACGATATTGCATTATTTTTTTTGCAATTATCCCTTTGTTTTGATAAAATTTTTTGGGCTTACAACTGCTCCTTGTTGATCAAGTCAGTATGCCAGATTACTACACTGAAAAATATTTTCTGTCTTATTATTTTTCTAAATTAAGATTTGTCTCATAATTATCCGAGCAGTTTTATAAAATTTTCCAATATTACAAGACCTGTCTCACCGCTTTTTTCGGGATGAAACTGACATGCAAACAAATTTCCTCTCTCCACGGCAGCATGAATATGTACTCCATACTCTGTCGATGCTGCGACATCTTCTAGTTTTTCTGCTCTCAGATAATAAGAATGGACAAAATAAACATAAGGATTTTCTGGAAGCCCGGCAAACAGCTTTGCCCCTGGAGTCACTTTAAGAGAATTCCAGCCAATATGCGGAATCTTTAATCCTTCTGCCGCTGGAATTTTCACAACGTTACCTTCTAGTATCGAAAGCCCCTCTACACCGAGGCTTTCCTCACTGCTTTCAAATAATAACTGCAGCCCAAGACATATTCCCAAAAACGGGCGTTTCTTTGCAGCCTGCCGAACTACATGATCCAGCCCAAAATGCCGCAATTTTCCCATCGCATCCCCAAACGCCCCAACTCCTGGCAGCACAACTCCATCTGCCCTTATCATTTCATTCGGATCTCTTGTAATTACAGCTCTGTGTCCAAGATACTCAAAAGCATTCTGTACACTCTTTAAATTTCCAGCATCATAATCAATAATTGCAATTGTTTTTTTTCTGTCAGTCATATTGTTATTCTTTCATAAATCGGTCTGCGATCTCATACACCTTTGCCGTGTATTCATCTGGGTCCTCAATCGCAGCGATCTGAATTGCTTCCTGTTCCGATAAACCAAACACGGTGTCCAATCGTTCTACAAAAGTTCCACGGATATTATTTAAATCCTTATCAACATCAATCACGGCGGCAATTCCAGAATACTTATCATACCTTTTCATACCTTTCAGCAGAGAATCCAACGCCTGTGGGTACAATCCCATAGAATAAAAATTCTGAAAAGAATTCAACTGCTTGTAGGTCATCATAACAGTCTCTACCTGAAGTACAAAAGTTTCATCTTCTTCTCTTACATTTTTAATGCCAGAAATTTCATTATAAGCATCATTGTACCTCTGATTTCCAAAATCTTTCCGCGCGTTATCCATACTGACAAAATAACTGTAACCATTTGTTCCAAGAATAATAGCACCCGCTACAAGCACAAAGAAAATAAAGACAATTGCCGCTCCAACCCGATTGATTCTTCCTTCATCTTCATCAATCGCGTCAATCAGACTTTGAATCTCCTGTTTTTTTCGGTCTTTTGCTTCCTTCTTAAGTTTTGCCGCCTCTGCTTTCTTTTTTTCCTTTTCCTGTTTCTTCTTTGCTGCCTCGGCTTTTTCTTCCGCCGCCAACCGCTTCTTTTCCTCTTTCTTTTCCGCAGCTAACTTTGCTTTCTCTTCCTGGGCAGCCTGTTTCGCCTCAGCGTCCGCATACACTTTTTCTTTTAGCTGAGCAATCTCTTCCTCCGAGCGCTCCACCTTGATATTTCCAAATATTCGTTGGAAAAAGCCTGCCTTCTGTCCATCTTTTTCCTTCTTGGCTTTCTTTTCTTTTTTCTTCTTGGAATTTTCGGAAGATGTCTGCTCGCTCTCGCTATTTTCTGCTGACTCGCCAACATCATTTAAAGAATTCATTACACTCAATGTATCAGAAAATACATCTTCAATATTTCCTGGGCTTTTTTCCTGATCTGTTTTTTCCTCCTCCATTTTACTGGTCGGCGGCTCTTTGCCATCCTCCTCGTAATCCGAATTATAGATAGAATTGATCAAATCAAGAATATCATCATCTTGTGGTCTTTCCTCGTTAGCCTGTGCAACATCGTTCTGAGACTCTTTTGTAACAGCTGCCAAAACATCATCCTCCTGTTCTGTACTTTCAAACGACAACTCTTCCGTATCCTCCGGTATGGAAATCATGGATAAAATATCATTTCCCGACACCTCATCAATTTTTTCTTCGGATTCTTCTTTTGGTGAATCGGATGTTTGGCTCAGTGAATCGTTATGATCAAACTCCATGGAATCATGCATCATATCACGCCTTGACGCTTCGGCACTGTCCTCATCAATCTCTCGAAGCATCTGATCAAACTCAGAATCTTCAGTCTCACTGTCACCAAATATATTATAATCTTCCTCAAGCTCCTCCTGTGACAAATCTATTGGAAATGCGGATTTATCCACACGATCCTTTTCTTCCGTCTGGAGCAGATTATCTTCTTTTTGCAACAATTCTTCCTCCTGTGCTACTCCACTATCCCCTAATTCTGTATCTGCCATGGCAGCTTCTTTAAATAAATCAGAATCTTTCTGTACTGGAATTTCTTGCTCTTCCTTCTGAATCCCCTGAAACAACGCCTTCGGTTCTACGATTACTTCCTCCTCAAATGGATCTGGTTCCATTATATTAGGCTGTTCTTCGATTATTTCCCGCTCCTCTTTTGCCTCTTCTTGATCTTGAACGATCGTTTGCTCTTCCATCTGTTTTTCTTCTTGTTCTGACTCTTGCACATCCTTATCAAAAAAATCTTGTTTTTCCTCTAAATCTATTTTATCTGCAATATCTTCCTCTGAAAAATCTGTTTCAAAATGGTCTGTAAATTCCTGAATGGTTTCTGGTTTACTTTCCTCATCCAAATCAATTTCTTTTTTTGGAAGTTCAAACTCCTCTTCAAAGGATTCTTCTGTTGTATTATCTAATAGTTCCTGTACTTCTTCTGCAATTTCTGGCACAGCTTCCACAGTAATCTCTTTTTTCTGCTCTTTGCTCTCTTCCCTGACATTTCTATGAAAAGCTGGCATCCCATCACCTTCCATCACAAACGACCGAAATAAGCTATCCAAGTATGATTCATTATTTTCTTTTTCGCATCTATTACAAAGTTCCTGTCCGTCTGGAATTTCGACATTACACTTTCTGCATTTCGACATCTCGCACCATCCCAAGCTTGCTTATTTTTTATGTATAGTAATGTTTCTTTATTTCAGAAGGAGTTTGTCAATCGCATCCACAAGCTGACCGATCTCTGGCTTTGACAACTGCGCGTCCGCGCCAAGGGACTCTCCCTTTCTGCGCATCTCCTCATTTACAAGAGAAGAGAAAATAACGACTGGTATATGTTTTAACTTCTCGTCCATCTTAATCAGCTTTGTAAGGCGATGTCCGTCCATCTGCGGCATCTCAATATCTGTAATTACGCACTGAACATCCTGGTCAACGGTACCCGATTTCTTTGCATGTTCCAACACACCCCATGCCTCCTGACCATTCACAGCAGAAATAATATTTGTGTAACCCGCTTTCGCAAGACAATCATGAATCAATTTACGCAGCAATGGGGAATCCTCCGCTGTAAGAATCGGAACACTATTTCTCTCTCTCCCCGCAAGATGCTCAATCTCTGAAACTTTAAGACCTGTCTCTGGGCTGATATCAGTCACAATTTTCTCAAAATCAAGAATGACAATCAATTTTCCTTCATGTTTTAAAATTCCGGTTGCAATGCTGTTCCCTGAATTTTCCAAAGTTGCATCTGGCTTTGCAATGTCCGCCCAAGAAATACGGTCAATTCCAAGTACATTATCTACATGAAAACCGACATTAAGCTGGTTGAAGTTTGTTACAATATACATGTCATTACTAACATCTGTTCTGCTTTTTCCTGTCAGGCATTTTGACAAATCTACGATTGTTATAATCTGATCACGCGGCATAAAAATGCCCTCAATAAATTCATGTGCATTTGGAATTGGAGTCGGCTTTCTGTATGGGATTATTTCCTTTATCTTTGCCACGTTGATACCATAAGAGTTTCCAGCAACAGTAAATTCCAATATTTCCAGTTCATTTGTGCCGCTTTCAAGTAAAATATTTGTTTCCATATTACAACCTCCAACTTTACCCTTATATTGTTTGTCTCTTTGTTACAAGCGCTTGCAGCAGAAAGCGCCAAGATCTAGATTGCTCTGCCTCTGCTATTATTAAATTATCTTTCGCCATTATTCATAATCTATTATAGAACAATTCGAGATATAATTCAAACTATTTCTTCTCTTCTTGAAAAAATATTATGAAAATTAAAAAAAATTACCATTGAACGGCAAACAATTTGCTTTTCACATTGTTTTGCCCGCATGTTGTGACTATAAAGTGCATTTTTTACATAAAAAAAGCCAAAGTAACTTATCATTACTTTGACTGCTCAATTCTTATTATAACTTGGATAATAATACTATCCAAATTGTCATTTCAAACTCACATTGGAAGTAAGGAAATCCGTTGAGAAACAAACCTTTCGGTCAAGCCTTCGACCGATTAGTGACAGTCAGC
>CAMUAR010000052.1 GCA_947086895.1 uncultured Lachnospiraceae bacterium
GTTTTTAAGGGTGTGTGAATTGCTTCACACGTTCTTTGAAACTTTTTTAAGAATTCAAGGTTGTTTCATTGTTGAGTTATCAAGGTTCTGTTTCCATAAAACACACTCTTTCTTGTGTTCTCTGGTATCTTGCCGACGCTGTATTTTGTTCTTTACCGCGTCAGCAAAAATGATTATATCACCGGTTCCCCGTTCTGTCAACAGTTTTTTTAAGTTTTTTGATTTTTCTTTGCATATTTTCTTCCAACACAATATCTAGTATCTAAACAATTCTAATTATACTTTATATTGTTTTGTTTTTTATGTCGAATCTTATACCAACACTCGTGTGCGTATTTTTCACAAAACAATTACATTTCACAACAGCATTTTATGACTCTGGATTTGCTTATTATTTTTTCAGGAAAGCAACTTTGTAAAATCCGTTATCTTACCAAGCAACAAATTATTATTGTAAATAAAACTTAAAAAACTGCTGTCATTTACCATAATCATAAGTTTTCTTCCAAACTCTGTACTGCTGAACGCTGTCAACACAATACATAGAATCCAAATCACAATCAGCGCATTTAAAAGCCCTGCTGCCATTCCAAGCAAATGATTCGCCTGATTGAGCAATGGCAGTTTGCTGATAAGGTCTAAACTAAAACATAAGAACTTTAATAGCACAAACACAAAAATAAAAGTTCCTGCAAAAGACAACGCACTGATAATCATACATGCAAGGCAATTACTCAAATATTCCTTAAAGGTTTTAACTCCAAGTGCCTGATAAAAATTTTGGCGATTATTTTCCAGCAGGGATTTGCGAATACTCTCCGGCAACGGCAAAGATTCAAGAAATTCTCCTTGATCTTTTGTTCCCGCTGACTTACTGCCCTGCTCCCCAAGCTGCTCTTCCCCGCCTTCAAACGGCAGCACTGCCGCCACTTTTTCTGAAAAGTAACCCATCACTTTCTCATTTGTCTGAAGCTGTTTTGTCACAACTGGACTAAATACTGCTGTCAAAAGCAGTGCCACAAGCATAGAAAACATAGAAAAAACCGTTTTGATCAACCCTCGTTTCATTCCACTAAAAGCACTGACCACCAAAACAGCAATTACAACAATCAATAATATATTCACTTCCATACCCCTTTCTTAATATACTGCAAGTTTATCAGCAATCCTTTGTAGCTCTACTGCCTTTTTAGCTGAATCAATTCCGCAGCTTGATCTCCAATCACAAGATATTTTTCCTTGTTATCTATCCCAAACACATATTTTACATTTTTAGAAAATGTTGTGTGAAACTTTAGTTTTCCGTTTGTCCTCAATATTGTCATTTCCTGTCCACCGTACAAAACAATATCCTCCTGCTGCGTATAAATATTATTATATTCATAAGTAAAATCAATCTCTAATACTTTCTTTGCTTTGTTATTATTATATAAAAACAGCTTGTCCTGTTCACCTGTTTTTCCTTTTAAAACAACACCTGTATATGTACTGCTGTAAAAAATACTTTTTATCTGCATATCAAAAGTTTCATTCATACGCACTTTAGGCACTTCTGTCATACGATAGAGTGAAATACAATTATCTCCTCCTACAATCACCATTTCATTTGTGAGAAAGGCCACTTCTGGTACAATTGCATCAAATGCATAAGAACCAACCATCTGATCCACAAAATTTTGCCCGACATCTCCAAAATTGTAAAAAGTCACCCAGCTTTTCAGCGCCCCTCCCTCTGTAGAAAGATAGGAAGTAACCAATTTTTTTCCGTCCTGCGACAATGCGATTGCCATTGGAAACCCATTTTGTTTTGTCATAATCATAATATCAACTAATTGTTCGCGTTTACTTGGTTCAAATAAATAGATATGATCCCTGTCTTTCTCTGTCGCCAGCACCGCTGTTACACCTTGTACTGCCACTGCGACATCAGCAATCTTTCCAGATATTGAAAATGTATTGGTAGTCCCTTTATTATCTATAATATAAAATTGCCCTGCTCCTTTATCTGCAACTGCTGTGAATGGTTCACATACAGCGATAATAGGATTTTTTAAATTATAAGAAGCGTTCCAAAGCTGTTCACCGCCCGCTGTAAATGCTCTTACACCATCGCGGTCATAAATAATATAACCCTGTCCATAGGCAGCATATCTTACTGAACTATCTGTTGTCAGTTCCTGCGAACTCACGATCCCATAAGTATCATATGGTTTTTGCCATATTCTCCCAGCAAAAATAAGAACAGTGATGGATGCTGCTGCAACAAGTAAAATTACAGTTATCAATATCCCCTTGTTCCTCGCCTTTTTTTTCTTTTCTTTTTCCTCATCCAGCTGCACGGAACGTAACTTTCTGTCAAATTGCTTCAAACCTGCCTCCATTTGCATATCCAGCTTGCTTAACTGTAAACCATCCAAATCTTCCTTTTATTGCACAGGTAAATCCATTCCATATTTTTTCTAAAGTCGTTTTTTATAATCAAGCAAAAGATAACGATTTCTTTTTCATTGTATCAAGTATCTTTTGCTGCTTATTATTTTTTGACATACATTCTTCTATAATTAAATATTTGTATGCGCAAAAAGGAAACCCTAATTATGCGAAACGTTTTAATTCGATGAAATTCTTTTTTCTATAATATATTTTCGGTAGTTGCAGTCCTTACATAACAAAATAACCAGCAGCGATTTTTGAAGCATTCCATATAATTCTTAAATCTTTCGAATTATATAAATCAAATTCACTGATAATATTTCATCAGAACGTTTTTATTCAAAAATTTTAGATCTACAATTATCTAACAATATGCTTGATTTTTTATTCCAAAAGATATACTTCCTTATGAAACAAAAAAGTCACGCTATCGTGTTATTATAGCATGACTTCTGCCAAAAGGCACTAATTTTTTTCTTTCCCTTCGGACAAGAATCCATCTCAAAACCTCTCTCTGAAATTTTTCTGAATATAACCTTACTATCATCCTTAGATCCAAGGGAGGACTCCCGCCAAAAGACCGTGAATAATTTCCTTGCATCCGCAGCGAGATTCCTTCCCTCTGTCGCATAAATTTGTGGAGGGTCACAGAAAAATGTATTTGATTGTAACACCCCGCAATAAAAATACTGATAATGTTTTTTCATCTAAGGAACCAATAATTCTTGATATGCATAAATCAAATATTTATCATTAAGTTGATTTAATTCCTTAATTAAATCCAGATTATCCAAATTACCATATCGGTTCATACAAATACGCACCAATGTATCTCCTGGCTGTACAACATAAACCGTACATTGCGATGGGTCGATTATTTTATCTCCCAAGGTATCTTCCGGTTCTATTTCTGTTGGTTCTGTCGGTTCTGTTGGAATAGGGGTTAATGTCGGCTCTGGATCCTCCTCTGTTTTTGAATCTTCTTCCATATCGGATGGGGTCTGCGAAATATCCTGGGCTTCCTTTGTCGGAGTTGGTGCTGCTGGAATTGTCGCTTCAGGAGTAGGACTTGTAACTGAATCATCAGAGCTGCTCCCTGTTGGTGTGCTATCTGGAATCTCTGGTGTTGAAGTTGCTTTTTCTCCCTCCTGTCCCTGAAATGTTTCTTTTACTTTATCGTTGTCAAAAATATTATTTTGACTATTGTCCGCTGTTTTTTCATCAGGACTATCCGTCGGCGCCGGAGTACTATTCTCTGCTGCTCCCATAATCTGATTCAATGTCTGCTCAAAACTCTTTAGTCTCTCCTGATTGTATACCATCGCTGCTCCAGTCACAACTGCAATTGCCGCAAGAACTACTCCCGCCACATAAAGAAAATGTGGTCCTGACCCTGGCTGCTGACCATTTCCCTCCACTGGCTTCCATCTGCTCTCATTTTCTTCTCTGTCCTCCTGCATGGAAACGCTAAGCCGGCTCCTCACCTCTTTGACTGCCCGGTCTTCAACTTTTTCTTCTACAGTTTTTCCCTGCTTCTTATCAATCATATAACTCTGCATCTCTGAATTTTTTTCATAATAAATATAATAACCTGTCTGCTTGCAGAGTTCATCATTCTCGTACCGGTAAAATTCTTCCTCTCTCTCTAAGAAGTCATAAAGCATTAAAATTCGATCAGTACCTGCAAAATAGTCCAAATGTACTTGCCGAAACATCTCCCTTTCCTCATCTGTAAAACTCGTCCCTCCATAAAACCAGCCGACAATCTCTCCATCTGGAAAATATTCCTTTATCGTTTCATATACTTGCTTCCAAATTTCCGAAGCCATTTCTACTTTTCCATCCACATAAGCATTTTCCGCTACAACCGCGCCATAAGAATAAACTTCCCTGCTATGCTCGGACTTTGCAAACTCCCCGACAAGAACTGCTACACAACGTGTTGAATAATCTTGTTCCGCCAACCAATGTGTAAAAGTATGTACATAATCTTCAATGTAAATTCGAAAATCTCCTGTAAAAAATCCTACTTGCCTGACATTTTTGGGCGGTCTTCTGCCACTTACTTCATACTCTGCTCCTTTTGTTGTCGTATCTGTATAAACATTCTCTATCATAACACTCTGCTCCTGTCCTTTTTGGCGCAATCGTATCATGAATAATAAGTTTTTTTTGTCAAAAGAATGCTTTCCCCAAGCAATATTGACCGCATAATCTGCGACATATTTAGCTTTCCTGCCATATTTTTGCCTGGTTTTTGTCAGAACACCCTGTAAGTCAGCGAAGCCCATCGAACAAAATCGTATATTCCCGCTTATTTTCAATGTCTATTTTTAACAATTTAGGTAATACTTAGAGCATATTCTTATGAAAGGCTTTGTAAAGATTAGAAAAATGCAGAAGGAAAAGAAAATCTTATATTTTAGTACCAGTGACCGGTACTCCTTCATTAAATTTGGCGACAGCCTGTACAAATTATTACTTCCAGAATTATCTGTACGCCCACTTGTGTTTTTATGTATTGGTACAGACCGCGCTACTGGTGATTGTCTTGGTCCGCTCCTTGGACGTCGGCTAAATGAAAGCTGTTATGGTTCGTTTTATGAAGTTTATGGTACTTTGGAAGATCCTGTTCACGCCAAAAATCTTCAGGAAACCATTGACAGAATATACCGCTGCCACAAAAATCCTTTGGTAGTTGCTGTAGATGCTTCTCTTGGAAGTTCCTCGCATGTTGGATACTACACCCTTGGCGAAGGTCCGCTCAAACCCGGAGCAGGCGTTGATAAAGAGCTGCCGTGTGTCGGTGATTATTATATTACTGGCATCGTAAATATATGCGGTATTCTGGATCAAATGCTGTTGCAAACCACCCGCCTTCATACAGTAATGTCGCTATCTGACCAAATTTATGATGGAATTGCTCATTTTATTCGAAAACGTTACCAATCCTCTTTAAGATCACATTCATTTTTAGTAAAAAGTGCAAAATAACTTTTCAGGGCGCGCAGACAGCAAACATCTGCTTTCTGGCACGCCCTAAATTCAGACAACCTTTTTGGCAAAAAGATAAAATAATATAGATTATCTTATCCAAGCAAACTATTTTCAGGTCTGCAAAGCACAGGAGAAGTATCTATCCCTGCTGCTCTGTCTCCTTCCGGCTGCGATATAAATTTAATGCTTCCCCAATTGTTGCAGCCTCGTTTGCTTCAAGAATCTGTCCCAACTGGTCAAGCAGTGTGATACTCATATTCTCTTTCCCAATATATGGGTTATATCGGTCTGTTATGACAATAGAAAGCGATTTAATCTGCTCCTCGACCGCACGTTGATCGCGGTATACATCGTCATGCTGTCTGCGCAGTTTTGAAAGTTCATCCGCTACCTCCGCTGCCAGTTCATCCGCAATCACCTTTCTTGTCTCGATTTCAAACCGCTTTACAGCATTCTTTTTCTCCTCAATAATAGCATTATATTCCTGCTCTAATTCGGAAAGTTCTTCATTAAACTTGTCCAGCCCATAACCACTTTCATCTTTATCCTTGCGGATCTTTCTTTCCACTATGCGAGCCTGATGTTGATTTTTTACCGCAAGCTTACGAGCTTCCTTTGTTTTTTTAAAAACTTCCTGATGCTTCTCCTTTATCATCCATCCAAGAAACAAATAAAAACCGCCAAACACAAGCACAGTCACAATATATGTTATAACAAGATGGCTTATCTTTGGTGTAAGAAAAAAGTGGTATATTCCATAAGGAATTACAAACAGGACGACCGCAAGCGCCAGAACAATAATCAAAATATCTTTCCACCGAACTGGCTGGTAAATCGCATGAAAAAATGCACAATTTAAAAACTTTGGTATTTTTTCGCCCTGGTAAAGCCCGCGTATCTCTTCCTTTAGATGTACCGACTCTTCCTGCAATTCTCTAGTTTCCGCTTCAATACGCTCTGATACTTTTGAATTCTTTTGTTTTTCTCTTTTGGAACGAACTTTCTTCTGACGGCTTTTTACTGCTTCTAACTGTTTGTCATAATCCGCTTCCATCTCGGTCTTGCGCATTTTTATCACAGAAGCTGTTTTTTCGGCAAGCCCTTTTTCCAGCGCAGATATCTGCTTTTCTAACTGTGCTTCCTTCTCGGTCAGCTCTGCATTTTCCGCTTTGCTTTTTTCCAGCTTTACAAGTGTATTTTTCATGGAATCCAGCTCATTTCGACCACCAGAAAGTATATTGTTATTCTCGTCCATAGTAGCATTCCTCCTAAAAAGAATTTCACAAAACGAAATTCTGCGCTGCAAATACACCAGTATTTAAAGTTCCACTCTCCCGTCCAATGCGCGCAAAAGAGTCACTTCATCAATATATTCGAGATCACCGCCCACCGGCACCCCGCTTGCGATTCTTGTAACTTTAATGCCAGTAGGTTTTACAAGTTTGCTGATATACATTGCAGTCGCTTCCCCCTCCAAAGTTGAGTTTGTCGCAATAATAACTTCCTCAACTTCACCCTGAAGTCTCACAAGCAGCTCTTTTAAGCGAATATCTGCCGGACCAATACCAAGCATTGGAGAAATAGCGCCATGCAAAACATGATATATTCCTTCATATTTCCCCGTTTTTTCGTATGCAGCAAGGTCTCTTGTATTTTCTACTACCATAATAATCCCATGATTACGCTTATCGCTTGTACAGATTGGGCATAAATCTCCATCTGTCAATGTATAACAGCATTTACAATAATGAATGTTCTTTCTCGCTGATATCATTGAGGCCGACAGACTTTCCACCTGGTCTTCTGGCATATTTATTATATGAAATGCAAGGCGCTGGGCAGTTTTTTGACCGATTCCCGGCAGCCTGGCAAGCTCCTCAATCAAATTGCTTATCTGACTACTGTAGTAATCCACACGCTCTCTCCCTGTATTCTATTTCGAAAGAAGATTGTCGCGGCAGACACGGCTCTCTTCTTCGCAACTGCTTGCAGCTTTTTTAGAATAATCCGCCAAGATTGCCAAATCCCCCTGCGATGGAATTCATCATCTCCGCAGATTCTTCTTCCATTTTCCTAAGCGCCTCATTTGTTGCAGCGACAATCAAATCCTGAAGCATCTCAATATCATCCGGGTCTACAACCTCCGGTGTTAATTTAACTTCCAGCACTTCTTTTTTGCCAGATACTTTTACGGTTACTGCCCCGCCGCCGACACTTGCCTCCCAAATTTTCTCTTCCATCTCTTTTGTTTTTTCTTCCATCTGCTTTTGCATCCTCTGCGCCTGCTTTACCAAGTTATTCATGCTGCCTGGCACTCCCCCTGTAAATCCTCCACGCTTTGCCATTTTCTTTTTCTCCTTCCTTTACTCATCCAACAATTCTACTGGAATTTTTTTGATAATTTTTGTCAAATCAGGATAAGGATTTTTCACGCTGCCTGATGGTTCTTTTGACAGTACTATACTTATCTTGACTTCCTTTCCAACTACAGACTCGACTGCTTTTTTTATTTCTTCCAAATGTACTTCGGAATCTACCCATTTTTGGTCAACCTCATGGTCAAACACAAGAAGCAGCTGACTTTCACTTCCGACCGACGGTCTGGCAGCGGACAATACAATGCGCAGTGCCTGCGGCAGTTTCTGCAATATTATCCCCCACTTAGAAGCAACCTGTTTTAGATCCTCAGGAAGCGCTTTTGCCAACTCCCTGGACGCGGATTCTGTTTCTGCCTTTTCAGAGACCAAAGCTTTTGCATCTGCATTTACTTCCCTGACCGGCGCGGCAAAATTTCCGCTCTCCAACATTTCCTCCAACCTTCGCACCCGCTCTACAACAGAGCTGTAGTCTGTTTCCATCTCTGGACGACATAACTTAATTAAAGCAACTTCCACTGCAACGCGCTTTTGTACAGCATACTTAAGCTGATTTGAAAGCTCTGAAAAAATATGAATATAACGGACGAGCGTTTCTGCACCGGCAACCGCTGCCTCATGCTTTAACAGCGCAAGCTGATCTGCCGACACATCCAAAAGCTCCTCCATTTCTCCTGAGACTTTTAAAAGCAGCAGGTTCCGCAAATACCAAGTAAAATCGATTGTAAACTGCACAAGCTCACGTCCTGCCAGCACAATCTCATCCAGAATACTAATGCATTCTGCAACAAGACCATGGGTTATAAAGCGCAGCAGTTTCGCAAACACTTCAATATCCACATTACCTAACACTTCCAGCACATTTTCATACCCAAGTGTTTTTCCTGGATAAAAAGCCAAACACTGGTCAAGCAGACTGAGCGCGTCGCGCATAGCACCATCCGCCATCCTCGCAATATAACGAAGCGCTTTTTCCTCCGCAGTAAGTCCCTCGCGCAATAAAAGCTCTTTTAAACGCTCAGTGATACATTCCACTGTGATTCTCTTAAAATCATACCGCTGGCAGCGCGACAATATTGTAACTGGAAGCTTATGAACCTCGGTCGTCGCCAAAATAAATAAAATGTACGATGGCGGTTCTTCCAGTGTTTTTAACAGTGCATTGAATGCCCCTGCTGAAAGCATGTGTACCTCATCGATAATATAAACTTTATATCTGCTCTCCGTCGGCGAATATTTTACCTCATCAACGATCTCACGAATATTGTCAACACCGTTATTGGAAGCTGCATCAATCTCAACTACATCCATAGAACTTCCCGAATTGATCATCCTGCAGACAGCACAACGATTACATGGGTTCCCATCGGACGGATTGGTACAATTAACTGCTTTCGCCAAGATTTTTGCCACCGATGTTTTGCCCGTTCCCCGTGTTCCGCAAAATAAATAAGCATGACCAATGCGTCCCATTTTTACTTGATTGCGCAATGTTGTTACAATGGCATCCTGCCCTCTGACATCATCAAAATTGTCTGGGCGAAATTTCCTATACAGTGCTGTGTAGGACATAATGTTATACTCCTCTTTATAACCCCCGCCGCATTATCTGACAGAGGAAATCCAGTTTACACTAGTCTCCATTCCGCCGACGGCACAAATAGTAATGAAAAATGCTGTATTTTGCGTTTTTCCTGTGTGAAACTTCATACTTCTTAAGCCGAGCCTTTTCCTTAGCTTAAAAGTTATGAAGTTTTACACGATCTTCCTGATTTGTCAAAGACAAACAACGGCTGCCTTTCTATGCATCAATCAAATGTTTTTGAAAAGTGCTGGTAGTCCTTTGAAGCTTTCCAGTCCCCACCCCAGGAAAACCCACGGTCTGCAAACGCTTTATAACATATATCCCCATGCCTTATATAATACTCGCATTCGATTGAACGGTCAACATACTCGCTCGCATTTTCTGGAAGAACAACAACTTCATCTTGTTTTGGCAAATATGGATTATAAAGCGGATTAATATCAATTGCAAGCCCGTAAGCGTGTAAAGAAAGTGAACTTGTTCCTTCCACCATCCGATAATTAAAACAAGATGTATTATTATCTGCCATTGATCGATTATCGTTGGCATCATAATCGTCAATTAACACCATCTTTTCAATCTGATATTCTGCATCAAACAATTCCCGAAAAATATCAACTGTATCCTGTGCGATCCCTTTATTTACTACAAGTTCTCCAATATACACACACCTGTCAAAACCATAATGCAGCACGCGCACATACCGCAATTCGGATAACGGCACTGTGCAGTCCTCACTGAAAGACTTTCCCTCCATGCGCTCAAACACAATATCGGGTACTTCCTCAAAATAAAAACAACACGCTACTTCTTCTGGCGTCATCACACTGATATCAACCGCGGAATGCGCTTGAAGTAAATCCATTTCCGCCACAGACATAATTGTCACTTTTTCTGAATCATTCCCGTTGTTAAACTCTGTTTTTGGCGGACAATCATCCTCCTGATCTGGAGGTATACTCACAGAAGCTGACTCATCCATACTGCCATCTGCCATATCCCAATCCTGCTTGTCTTCATCTCCATCTAGTATCCCCATGTTCCCGTCAAATACATCGTCTATCACCTTATCTTTTTCGTCCAGTGCATTCTGTGCTTTCTGCGGGTTGGATTTTTCTTCATCAGACGTAGCGTTTTGTTCCTCCCCAACCCTTGTGCCTGTCTGCACTTCCTGCACGATAAAGTTTGGCTGAGCCTGCGAATCTGCCGCACTATTTGCACATCCGCACATCCAAAATATTGCTGCTCCTGTTACTCCCACCTTAAAAAGCATTTTTATTGTCGTCTGTTCCATATCAGTATTCTGCCCTTCCATCCCTGCTGCCAGGGCGCGTCTGAAAATTTGTGACATTCTATCGCCCACAACCGCTAATCTTCCTCAATCATGCGGATTTCCAGAAAATCAAAATCTATACTGTCAATAAAATTATCCTGCGTAAATCTTGCCCTGCTGTGTTTCTTAAATTCAATTACCGTAGAATCAAGCCAGATCGGTTTTGACAGATCAAAATCCATGCAAACTTTATCCAACGCTGAAAATACTTTTTGTGTTCTTGTCTCTTTAGGGTCGTCATTACAGACCACCATATCCCGCACAAGCCTATTTTCCTTCCATATTTTTGCCCACATACGAAACATGATACCACCCCTTTTTAAATATCATTTCAAATTTCTTTCTAAACTGCCGCAAATTTCTGGAAAAATCTTATTAAGATAATCCGAAATTTTTCCATCCAGTTTATTTTTATAATTCAGATTCTGAAAAATACACCCAAACATAGCAGATTTCATTATGCATTTTTATAGTGTTATCTGCAGAATGCAAAATTTATTGCGTTCATTTATAGTTTCAGGATAAAATATCAAACGTAAAAATATTATCAAATGTGCGCAGAGTCTTAAAATCCCCCCTGCATGTCAGTTCACCTGACATAAATGCCCCCTGGAAAGTCGTCCTGCCATTGACGATCTTATTCATTACTTCCCTTGTAGTCTTTGCGGCCACGTTGGCGTCTCCCTCTTTCTTTTCCCCGTAATAACAGCGAAGCGTCTCCCCTGCTACCTCGATCACCAGCGTCTTTTCTATATCCGAGAAAAAGATTGTATATACAGCCTTAAAATCCTTTCCCTGAGGCTTAAAATTTTCACGCAGATTCTTTTCAAACTCATATCGCTCCTCAACACCGCTTTCTGTGTTCAGCATTCCTTTGAACAGCTCTGCAAGTTCCTCAATATCCTTTTTCTGTTTTTGAACTTTCGCATCGTCCGACACGTATTTGGAAAGCTGTTCGCTCTCCTGCGGCGTCAGGTCAATCGGCTGACTTACAGGCATACTCTTTTTTACCACATAATCGCTGCTCGGCAAAATCCTGCCTTTCTGGTTGATAATACGGTAGAATGCTTCCGCTTGACGTTCAATAATAGAGCGATACGGCGTACTTGACTCAAATTCAGCTTGGTTTTCTACAAAAACCCGAATGCCCTCTGCGGAGAGTCCTCCAAGCATCTCCCACGCTTTGACAAGCATTGCTTCCGCCTCCCGCTCCCCATAAGAATTCGCCACAACAACAGGCATCATATAAATACTGCCAATCCGCTCTTTATCAGCATACAGCCAGCAGGAGTCGAGAAATTGATGCATAAATCCGCCGATGCCAAGCCACTCCACATTCACAGCCAGAATAATTCCATCCGCCTCTTTCAAAGTGTTGGAAAGTACAGTTATATTGCTTTTTTGTTCATAGAGATTATATCGTTCCACCTGTATTCTAAGTTCTTCTAAAACAGCGGTGATACAGTTTAATACGTACAAGGTAGAATCTTCAATCAGTCCCCTGCCGCCATAATATATATTTATCTTCATTAAAACTTTCTTTCTCCTTTCTGCGGCTTTTACTGTTTAGGCGGCTGCGACCTGAACAAATGACGCGACTGTTTTGACATTTCTCTCCTTGATATGATAAATCCAAGAACCATGCCGGATATCGCCCCTCCAATATGTGCTACATTGTCAATTCCCTGAGTTGTAAAACCACCATAAATACTTAAAACAAGAAATAAAAACATTTTTCTTGCCGTCAGTTCTTTCGCTTCTTTCCGATGAAGAAAAATATTGACTGCTACTGCACCTACTACTCCGAAGATAGCTCCCGACGCCCCGACGCTGACGACATGCCGCCCAATATAAATATTATAACTCATTGATGCAATACCTGCAAGAATTCCTGTAGCAAAATAGAGAATCAAAAATTTAATATGCCCTGCCTGCCGTTCCAAATAACCTCCAAGGAACCAGAGAATAAGCATATTATTTACAATATGATCCATTCCGCTGTGCAGAAACATACAAGTAAGCAGCCGATAATATTCTTGATTTTTTATCACTCTTTCTGCATCCAGCGCCCCACGGCTATACAATAGCTGCCCTTTCACAGACCTTCCAAAAAGTTCAAAAGCAAGGAAAACAGCAATATTTATTATAATAATTGCAGTATTGCCAAGTATCGGATGTATGTTAAAGCCTTCTGTATTGTTTGATTTCTGGTTTTCTTCCAACACATTTTTTGAGTCTGCGCCGGAAAGAATACTGCCGGAGAACAATGCTTCTTCCAGCGGCTTTTTCAACCCGCAAAAATCGCCTTGTTTTTCATATAACATCAAGCGTCTGCGGCGCGTATCAAGAATCCAGTATTCTTCCCCTTCCCGAAAAAGTTCTCTTGCTTCCTGCGGTTTATCTGTTGCGGCAATACTTAATAAATACACCGGAATAATACCGTTCTGACTATATTTATTTTTTATCTGACGCGCGATATTTTCCTGTCGTTCTCGAAACCAGAACATATTTTCACAAAAATACACAACCACAAAGAAGCAAGCTGTTTTCTGGCTTTCGTATGCATCAAACCGATATGCGCGAAGCCCGGCGGCATTTACCGTAACAGGTTGAAAATGATGTGCCAGAAAAAAAGCGTCTAGTTGCTGCTCTTCCATGATTTCCTCGCATTCCGCCGCTTATGGCATTTTAATCAGGGGAACTTTTCGCTGCGCAGCGGCACAAACAATTTCTTCAGTTTTTATCGTCTGCCCATGCAAGCATACATCGCACGGCTCGACGCCACCCAGAAAGTTTATACCTCCGCAAATCTTCCGACATACCAGGCAAAAAACTGCGTTCCAATGCCCAATTTGCCCGAATTTCCTCCTTGCTTTTCCAGAATCCAACCGCAAGCCCCGCCAGATATGCAGCCCCCAGAGCAGTAGTCTCGATACATCTCGGTCTGTGTACCTTTGTCGCCAAAATATCCGCTTGAAACTGCATTAAAAAATTATTTGCGCTCGCTCCGCCGTCCACCCGCAGTCCCTCCAAGCGAATACCCGAATCTTGCTCCATTGCTTCAAGCACATCATGCGTCTGGTAAGCGATCGACTCCAAAGTTGCCCTCACAAGATGATTGCGGTTAAACCCGCGCGTAATTCCAACCAGCATCCCCCGCGCATAAGGATTCCAATAAGGTGCGCCAATCCCTGTAAATGCAGGCACAATATACGCTTCATCGGTATCTTCTACCGCGCGCGCCATCTCCTCTGACTGCGCTGAATTTTTGATAATTCCCTGTTCGTCCCGCAGCCATTGTATCGCCGCACCTGCCACAAAAATACTGCCCTCCAGCGCATAATCTGGTTTTTCACCGGTTCCCGCCGCAATTGTTGTCAGCAGACGATGCTCTGACACAATCCGCTTGCGTCCTGTATTCATCAACAAAAAACATCCAGTTCCGTAAGTATTTTTTGCTTCTCCCGGTTCAAAACAACACTGTCCAAACAACGCTGCCTGCTGATCACCGGCAGCGCCAGAAATCAATATTTCACCGCCAAACAAGGAAGAATCCGCATAACCGTATATACTGCTGGAACTTTTTACTTCTGGAAGCATGCATTTCGGAATCCCAAAATAATCCAGTATCTCATCTGACCAGCATAGATTCTCAATATCAAAAAGCATTGTTCTTGAAGCATTTGTATAATCGGTTACATGCACCCTTCCGCGCGTCAAATTCCAAATCAGCCATGTATCTACTGTTCCAAACAGCAAATTTCCCTGCCTTGCTTCTTCCCAAGCACCCTCTACATGATCAAGAATCCACTTTAATTTTGTAGCCGAAAAATATGCATCTGGTATCAGCCCCGTTTTCTGGCAAAACATAGGCTCCCTGCCATCTCTGCGCAATGCATCTATAATCTCTGCAGTTCTTCGGCATTGCCACACAATCGCGTTATATATCGGCCGTCCGGTGCGCCGATCCCAGACAATTGTTGTTTCACGCTGGTTTGTAATCCCGATTGCGGCGATCTCTTCTGCCAGAGCTTTAATCTGCGCCATTGCCTCCACTGCAACTCCAAGCTGAGACGACCAGATATCCATTGGATTATGTTCGACATATCCTGCTTTTGGGTAAAGCTGCGGAAATTCTTTTTGTGCTATGCTGGCTATTTCCCCATTTTTAGTAAACAAGATACACCTTGAACTTGTTGTTCCCTGGTCGAGCGCCATAATATACTTTTTATCCATAATCTTCTCTCATTCCGCCGCACAAACGGCATTCCAATCCTCTGGAACTTTTATTTTAAGATGGAAAACTTCCATTTTCCATCTTTTAATCTTCGCTTTCTTTGCAGTAAAATTCCTTTTCATCATCCAGCCGCAGACAACACAGCCTTCCCCCTTTTTCTGGAATGCTGCACCCGCAGTCAATATCAATGATATTATGGCTCCTCCAGCATGTCATTGGCACTGTATCCTGGTAATAATATGTTGGCGTATGCCCAAACACAACCGTACAATCCATTGGCGTCTGTTCCGTTCCTTTCAGCCTTTTCCATAAAACTCTAGTTTTTAACTGTTCTGCCTCGCTGTCTGGAAGTACAAATAAACTGTCCCGTGTTATAACAGAAGCATTTATTCCATCTGCCAGCCCTTCAAAATCCGGGCATGCATGTACAAGATAGTATTTCCGCCCGCTGACTTCTATATTCGGCAGGAACAATGGACATTCCTCAAGGTACGCAATAATTTTTGCTTGCTCTTTATAATTCAGGCATTCAAAAAAAGTATGTGCTGTCACGCTCCCTCCGTTTCTGAACCACTGGTACATACCCTTTAAATATTCTTCCCCCGACATATCCTCCAGCGTAACAACATGGAGCATCATATCTTCATGGTTGCCCAATAACAACGTCACATTATCACGCCACATAAGATCCTGAATTATACGGATTCCATCTTTTCCCCGATCCACTACATCTCCTAAAATATACAATGTATCTTCACCGCGAAAATGAATTTTCCTCAGCATAGTTTCATAGCTGTTGTACATGCCATGGATATCTGCCATAACATACGTATAGCCCATTTTGTCAAACCACCTTTCAAACATCCGGCAATCAATGCTTGATATAGCCAACATGTTTTCCACAATTATACATCACTTGAAGTCTACAAGCAAGTAAAGGTATAATAAATCTCTGCAAACCCGATTACATCGCCCTGCGAAATACGCCTGCATTCCTGCGGCATCAAGCGTCTTCCTTCCACAGTGGTTCCATTTAAAGATCCAGTATCAACAAGAAAATATTCATCATTCTCTCTCCAAATTTTTGCATGTCTACGACTGATTACGGAATCTGTAAAAGAATAACCTGTTTCAAACTTTTCTTTGCCAATCCAGAATGGATAATTTGTCAGTCGAATACACTCTCTTTGTTTTTCTACTGGTTCAAGATAACAAAAACGCTCCGCTCCATTTAAAAGTACAGTATCTTCACATTCCTCTGGTATATTTTTTAGAAGTACCGTATCCTCCTGTAATTCTTCTGTAAAAGTATTATTCATACTGCTGTCATAGTTTGTACTTGATTCACAGCAGGTTACAGCATTTTCAAACTCTTCTGTGCCGCTGGACAAATTTGAAAAACCTCGAAACAAACCTGTCAGCTTTTCTTTGCAGGTTCTAATTTTTGTCAAGAGGTAACGTTCCGTATCCTTTGTTTGTTTTTTTATGTCCGCTGTTCTATTGTTCTGATCTGTTTGCCTTTTTGATCCCTCATTAAATTTCTTATCTTTTTTCCAGCTTTCCATATTCCATGCAGAAGAAAGAGCTGTTTTGCTTTCTGAATTTGGAGTAAATATATTGTTTATATCTTGCCCTGTCACACAATGCTTTTCCTCTTCTTTCTGCATGCAAAGAATTTCATCGCATAATTTTCTCAGCGAGAAAATATTTCCATCTTTTTGCTGTACCCTTGTATGTAATAAATATACAAGAGCAACCGACGACCGATCTTCATAATTTATACAACCCATCAGTTGTCCAAGAAACTCTGTTAGCTGCTGCCCAAAATCTTTTCCGTAATTTGGCAAGTATGCAAAACAACAATTATTTTCATCTGTATAAATACAATCCATATCAAGAATAAGATCTTCCTGCGAAAGCAGATAATCAGACAGCGACTTCCCTATATCTTCTATCTGCCGCATCAACGTACAAATTTCAGAAGCACTGGGAGCAATCTTTCGAAAACGTTCCTTTAAAGAAATCTTTTCTCCAATCTCATACCGATACTGCAAACTATCATTAAACGCCTGCGCCTTAACTGCAAGTAACCCAGCAATCAAGTTTTTTTGTATCATTTCCGTTTTATAACTCTCATCGCAAAAAGAAGTTGATATTACTAAAAATCCATCCTGTTCCTGCTTTGATCTCAATTTTCCTCCTTCCTGCGGACTTTTTTCTTCTTCAATTTCCCATTCTCCCATATTTCCTCTCATTCCGCCGCTTATGGCATTTTAATCAAGGGAACTTTATGCTGATTTACAGCACAAATTCCAAATTTAAAAATAATTTTTACTTTTTTTATATCCATACGAAATCCATATAATTTTTAAAATAGTATTTATACCATATATATTACAACTTATATTTTTATTATTTTACTGCCATAACTTTAGCAACACACTTCCCGCCCGTGTCAGCTCTTCTCTCACGGTACAAAAAAATGATTGTTCTGTCGTTATCTCATAGAAAGTTTTAGGTAAAAATATTGAAAACACCGGAATTTCAGGACATTGAAATGTTGATCTTATTTTTAGATAACATCCTGATTTATCTATGTATATCTCATTTTCATGAAATAAAAACAGCTTTCCATCCAGCGATTTTCTAACCCACTCTTCCAACTTTTGCTCTTTTGTCTTATTTTTAGAAACAGCATATAACAAACCGCGGTCTGTTATTGCTATTCTCGGAAGATAATCATTTTTAGGGTCTGTTCCATATACAATATAATCCTTTCCTTTAAAGGACAACCGCTGTATCGCATTGCTGATCAGCAGCCGATCATGCAGATATAGCGAGAGCCAAATCATCAGCAGAAAAATAATCATAACAAACGGAAGTAAAAATGCCGCCTCTACTGTAATGCTTCCCGACTGTTTTCTTACAGCGAATTTCTTTTTTATAAAATTTTGCAACCGCGCGATATTAATAAGTCCTCTTAAGAAATCCAAAATTATCCTCCTTTAATTTTTTTAATAAATCAATCGATTTTATTTTATCAATGAAATATATTAAATATAATCAATAAAAATTGTGCTGCTGTAAGAAATGGAACAAAGGGCATCTCATAATCTTTTGTTTGGTGGCGAAGAATCAGCAGCATGCCTGCCCATACTGCACAAAGAAATAAAGCTGCTAAAAAAAGTTCTATATTCTTTGCTGTTCCAAGAAAAATTCCAGTTGCCGTCAAAAGTAATGCATCTCCTTTTCCAATCTTTCCTCTTGACAATAAACTAATAAGAAAAATTACAGCTCCTACTGCTCCTCCTAAAAGTCCGCCCCATAATTCTTTGTTTGCCAACCGAAACACAACAGCAAAAATAATTGCAAAACATAATGCTGGCACACTTAACTTTTTTGTACGGATATCCGGCACACAAAAAGCAAGCAGTAAAAAAAATGAAATAATCATATAAATCAAAATATATCCTCCTTATTATTTAATAATTATAAAAGATTATTTTATTTTCCTATACTATAATATAAACAAATTTATCTAACCATTATAAAACCTTTACTTACTTGATGCACACCGACTGCATGGGCGATATCCGCTTGCTTCAGACAAAGTAATTTTTCGTATATCCCGATGTATTTTACTGCACTTGCGTTTTGTATGATAATGTGTTCCGCTTTTTGTAACCCACACAATATCAACTTCACTGCTTTGTTTTGCACAAGCATCACATGCATAATATTTTCCACCGTTGTTGTTCCTCTGTTCTTCTATTTTCTCATAAGCGCATGATATTAGATGAAACTTAATATAACTGCAATTGCTGTTTACATGATAAACTGTACCAGCCTTTGTCACATAGACATATCCCTCCTCTTTTATATCTTCATCATCGTCTTTTTTATCCGCCCCCGATTCCAATTCCATCTGTCCTTCACCAGAAAAACTCCGAATCAAAAAATTCCTCTCAAAAGACAACACAGGCAGAATATCACAAAATACAGGAAATTTAATTTTATAGTTCATGCAGATTGTTGCCATTTCATCCTCTGCATAAATATCTGAACCTTGAAAAGAAATCCCGTCAAGTCCGCCAAGAACTGTTTTTTCCACAAGCTGCGGATTTAACAAACGCTGTTCTATCGCTGTAGGAAACCATGTACTGCTCCCGCCAGCCCGAAACAGATCTGTTGCAATTTCAAGCACTTCCATATATTCTTTATCAGCATACTGTTCAAGTTTTAACTCCAATTTTGTATCTGCATACTTAAAAAGATATCCGCAGGAGGAAGCGTCCTGCATTGCATCAAACGCTGCATGATAAAGCTGTTGTTCTACCCATAAAATTCGAAAAAAATGCAGAAAAAATAAAATAGTACTTATCACAATGGGCAAAAGCAATGCTGCTTCTACTGTCAGCACCCCTTTTTCAAGTTTTTTCTTCATTTATCCCCCTTATTATTTTTCCTATATTCTGACATGCAGTATTTTTTAATTTGTTTTTTGCAGCTTTCATTTATGGACATGTTCTAAAGTTGTTTTACAGCCACAGGTCTGTTCTTTTCATAATTTTTGATCGGCTTTCTGGAGAGAATAAAAAATTTTTTTGGTTGAAAAGAACAGACCTCTGGCCGCGGCAAAACTGCCGCGCCATCATCAATAAGAAGCTCCATAATTTAATGTGTACTGATTGCCTCTTCCATTTAAAATCCCTGTAATCGGTAAAAACCGATATGGTATTTCAAGTCCTGCACGAACGTTAATATTACAGATACAATGCTTTAGCCGGAATTCATCATCGTATTTTAAGCGTATCGCCTGCTGCACAACATCCATCGCCGCAAGTGTTTTTTGCTCTTTTTCTTTCAATGCCAGAAATAAAAATAAATATTCTTGGTAACTGGTAAGAAATCCGCCTGGATTTTGTCCTTTTACTTCTTCCACCTTCCTGTTTACAAGACCTTTTGTAAACTTTAAGATTTCTGTAAAATCGACCGCCCTGCTGTTTTGTTTTGCAAAAAATGAGACCTCTTCGCCGCGCAGCAGACAGGCAGTTTCCACAACTGCGCATTCCGCCGCCCACAAAAGCCCAATCAGCAGCTCTACAAGCACCACCAGTGCGCCAATCCCAGTAAACCCAACCATCGCGGCAGCGGTCTGTTTCATCTGCGCTCTGCACTCCTTGCTGCAATACAGCATCATAAGATTCATCGCGTACCGAATAAAGAAAATTCGGGCAATCGCTGAAGTAAGATTATCCTTATCCCCAGATTGCTGAAATATAATATACTCCAGTTGATAAAGAATTCCTTCCACCTGTCCAGGTTCAAGACTTTCAAGCCAAGATAATATTCCTCCAACACTTCCAAAATCCGCCGGAGTATCTGATAAAATATTATCCTTTAGCCCAGCGGTTGAGTAGTCTGAAAAATGTTCTGACAAATAACAGAGAAACAATGCTTGATAAAGTATTTCTTTTGTTGCATTATCCAAGAACGATACCATTCCTGAAGCTTCCAGAAGATGCATTGCGTCTTCTTTCCCATCAAACAAATCCGAAAAAGAAAAATTCATCCATTTATCATTTTTGCCGTCTTTATAATCGGCAGACGGCAGATCAATTCTGCTCATACGCCCTTGTGAAATATCTTTTGAATCCTCAAGAACAAGCCCTATAAGCCCGTTTTTAGCAAATTTAGAAATCGTTTTGAAAAAAGAGCCGCTTCCATCAGATAAAGTAATATCCTGATAGGAAAATACCAAATCCCGCAGATTTAACTGTGAAAAAACAGAGGATAGATTCCGCAGTCGCCACTCTTCTACAGTATCAATAGTATTCGTGCCAATATAGTCAAGTATTGTTTCCGCACGTCCAAACACATCTATATTGTTTTGCAGAGCATTTTGTACTCCTTTCATATCTTTTAAAAGACCAATACTATTGTCCATACTTATTTGAAACAGCAATTCATCATTCTGTGCTTTCAGTTCAATATACACATCCTCCGGCAATTTTGACCTATCCTGCTCCAGCTCTTTCGCATACTCTTCCAAATCCCACTTTGCCTGTTCTTTTTCTCTCAATAACTGTTCTAACAATAAAAGTGCTTTTTGTGATTTACTTTTTGTTTCCTGAATGATAGAACGCAATGAAGATAAACTGTTATAAAAATTACTGCGATAAGTTTCTCTGCTGCTTTGAGCCATTGATATTTTTTCTAAAAGCTCTTTTTCTATGGTTTCTTTGTTTGCTTCTCCCAATCCCAATTGAAGTTTTTCATATTCTCTTTCCAGCCAATACAGCTCATTCCCTGCTGACTGATACCACCCGCGATAATTTAGCACTTCCTGTACTTTATCTGATGGATAAAAATATTTCTTTTTCTGCGCCTGATATAATTCCTGATTTCCTGGCATAAGTCTAGCTTCACTGACTTCTCCTGATACAAGCTTTTTCGCAAAATTATTATTTACTTTTACTTTTCCAAATATATTTTTTACAAAGCTTACATCATCCGTTTCAAAACCATCAATACATTCAATCAATTTCAGCAGCGTCGCTTCCGCTTTTGCAGCATTCTGTGCAGCCGCCGCTGTTTTCTGAACCATAAGTCCCACTTGCCCTGCTTGTTCGATCTGTTCTGCCGATGCCAATAACAGTTCTATCAAATTTCCGATTTCGCCATACTTTGCATATTGGATTGCCTGCTCATAAAAAGCCTCTCCATTGCGTTCTGTCAACGTACAAAAGGAAAAAATGTTTGGATCTTCAAACGACATATCAAGCCAAGTCTTTCCTCCAGTATTTTGTTCAAGAAACCAAGAAAGCTCCTTTTTGATCGAAGTTATAGCATCATTTTCTCTGTCTATATCAATGTTCCCAATCCCATTATAGGTTCTTCCAAAAATATGATAATTTTCATAAAGCGGAAGCGAATACCCCGCAAGTAACGATCTTGTACTTCCAGCCAAAATTTTTTCGGACAATCCATAACACAAACGGACATAAGCAGATTCAGCCAGAGTTACAATAAGTACAATAACAAGCAATAAAATAAGACTGAAAAATGCTGTAATTACACCATTCTCTTTTTTGTTTTTACCGTATGTTTTCAATGCAAATATAGTGTTTTTATAATAATTATGCTGTAATATACTATGTATTTTTCTATCTTTCTGCACGGTTTCCCCAGCTGATTCTGCCATGTACATTCTCCTTTCCCGCCCCATATAAGTTCTTGAACTTTTCAAAAATCAAATTATAATACCATTCCTTCACTCTCCTTTTCTGACGTTTCATCTTTTATACAATGTACGTTTTCTCTGTTTACCCAACCAAATCTGTTTTCATACGGTTGCATTTTCATAGTTTATATCTGTTTAATTCAGAAATCAAAACAGCTCGTTCTTCTAAATGGAATATGGAAAGCTGGAAAAAAGATAAGAAATTATCATTCAAATTGTTTAAACTTAAAAAATACATACTAAGATGTGTTCGAAAAATCTGATTGGTTTATCAATTCGACAAAATATAATAAAAATTATAGAAAATTGCGTATGTTTTTTCTTTTTCTTCTAAAAAAATGGATTAATTTTGTGATAGACTTTTGATTTTGTTTTTTGCAATTTTTAATTTTCAGACGCGCCCCAGATAAAAAGACTCTGTTTTTTGCCGTTAAAAACAGTTAGAAAATATTACAAGGTCACTCTTCCAGCACCGCTGGTAACTTGGTTTAATGCATTTGATACAACAGACTTAATCTGCGTCTGAAACAGTAAAACAAGCCCGATC
The DNA here is from genome assembly GCA_947086895.1 of uncultured Lachnospiraceae bacterium. Taxonomy (GTDB): domain Bacteria; phylum Bacillota; class Clostridia; order Lachnospirales; family Lachnospiraceae; genus RGIG4057. The sequence goes on from CAMUAR010000052.1 coordinate 22,751, forward strand.
AGGATAACCAGAATCAAAATAATTTCAACAACTCCAATTCCGCGCTCATCCTTTGCAAACATCTGGCAGATTCCTTTGCGCTGTTTTGTTTTTTCTTCTGCTGCTGTTACCTCATTTTTTTCCGCTGTCTCCAAAACTTCTGTCTCGCTCTTTTGCTCTGATACTTCTAGTTTTTCCGATTTGCATTCCTGTTCTAATTCCTTTAAATTTTCCATGCTGTTTTCCTTTTCTCCTTCCAAAATTTTTACTATTCCTTTTTTCTCTCTTTCTTTTTTATGTTTCAAGTCCCAAATATTACAATGCAAAGCTTGCAAATGCAGGCACTAGAATAACAATCAAAACAAGTACAAGCATACCGCCCATTGGAAGAAGCAATTTTGTTCCTGCTTCCTCTCCCTGTTGTCTCGCCTGAGCTTTTCGTTCAGAGTAAGCATCTTGTGCTTCCGCCTGTAAAAGTTCTGCGATTCTCCTTGCGCCTTTTTTCAAATTTTGCTGTACAATTGCAGCAAACCTCATATAGGGCAGCAGACCGCACCGCCTGCCAAACATTTCATAAGCCTGCAATTCCGGCAGTCCTACTTCTAACTGAGCGAGTGTTCTCTTCATCTCCTCATAGACAAACCTTTTCTTTCCGCTTTTTTTATAGTCGTCTATCATTCGTTCCCACGCGCCTCTTGCATTCATACCTGCTCCAAGCAAAAGCAAAAATCTGCTTAAAAAATCAGGATAATCTGCAAGAAGCTGCTGTTCTCTCTTCTGCACCTGCTTGCGCAGCGATGCGGTTTCCTTTGTATAAAGCAGCACAAGCACAATTATTCCGACAAACAAAAATATTCCTGTATTGTTTTTCTTTGGCTCTTTCCATAACAATTCTCCTGTTGATATTGTTGACGGCAATTTTAAATAATCAGACTCTTTTGTTTGTTCCTCGCTCTTTGACAATGCATCTTCAATTTCCCTCTCAAACAATTCCTGTTCTGTATATGGGTATGGATATACGCAAATTTTATATTTCTGCTGCCTGCTAATCTCGCCATACACCAATGTCGCTGTCAGATCAATCTGCTGCGGTGAATCCAGCTTCTGATTCATTACGGTTCCATCTGTCTGCACAAGGAAAAGATCCGACGATTCCCAATATACTTCAATACCATAGTCCGGCAGTTGTTCGGGCAAAAAAAGATCCTTTTCCACTTTCGATAACGATACATTTTCATTCTTCATTTCTATTTCCAAATTTTCAAATGCCTCGGAAAACATTTCTTCTAGTTCCTGCCCCGAAAGTACCCTTGCGCCGACAAAAAGCGTAATCTTGGAAGAGTAGTTCTCACCATCCACCTTAAGTTCCACCTCTTGTTTTCCCTTCGTTGGTCTGACAATTTGATTGCCGCTTATTTTTGGATCCGCCCGCGCAGACTTTAAGGAGAGCGGTATGAAAAGAACAGCGATAGCTGCGCCTGTCAAAAGCAATTTTCTTCTGCGTTCTGCCACAAAACGCTGTCTGCTCTTTTCTGCTTTCTGCATTGGATAGAGCAATTCCAACATTTCCCCAATTTCTTGTTTCAAAATACCTCCTTTTATCAAATCTATTAACCTGAATTATTCATGAGCATGTAAAAATGCTTGATACTACAAAGCCTTGAACC
>CAMUAR010000053.1 GCA_947086895.1 uncultured Lachnospiraceae bacterium
CTTTGGTCGAATGCGAACTGGCGCTGATATAATATCTTCGATATTATATCATGTTTTTCAAACATGATATTCAAAATGCGCACAGTTCGCTAATGTGTCTATTCTCCCTTTGGTCGAATGCGAACTGGCGCTGATATAATATCTTCGATATTATATCATGTTACTGTTGTTTTGAGTGTTTTAATTTGTAAAAAAATCAATATTTTCAAGAATTTCTGCCGCTTTATGTTTTTTGACAACACAAAATCAAATATGTTTTTTATATACTGCGGATTTATTTTATTTTCTCCTATAAATTCTTTATATGTTTTTTAAACTTATATCATTGATTTTTTCCATACAAAGAATAAAATTAGTTACAATTCCCGAATCCTTTCTCTCAATCGTTGCGAAACCGGAAAGGAATAAAAGTGAAAGACTTGAAAAATCTTTCACTCGCAAGTTTGTGTCCGCGCTGCATCCGCAAACTTGAAATACATAAAAAGCAGCGCAGAAATGAGGATGTTTATGATTCACCTGCTCCGAAAAATAAGGGCAAAAGAAGCATGGATGGCGTTTGTCTGTATTCTTCTTGTCCTTGGTCAAATCTACTTTGACCTAAAACTGCCGGACTATATGAGCGATCTCACTGTGCTGATCAAAACACCCGGCAGCACAACGTCGGATATTCTAAACACAGGCACAAAAATGCTTGGCTGTACGGTTGTTTCCGCCGCGCTTGCCATTTTCTGCGGCTTTCTTGCCGCTAAAGTCGCCGCAGGTTTCAGCTTCGTTGTCCGCAGAGAAGTATTCCACAAAGTTTCGGACTTTGGGCAAAAAGAAATGTTTGAATTTTCCGTTCCAAGTCTGATCAACCGCACAACAAACGATATCACACAGGTTCAGATGCTTGTTGCCATGGGACTTCAGATTATGATTAAAGCGCCTGTTATGGCAGTCTGGGCAGTGATTAAGATTATCAACAAAAGCTGGCAGTTATCGCTGATTACTGCGGGTTATATTGTATTTTTGCTCGCTATGATGGCGATTGTCGTTGTGATTGTCGTACCTCGTTTTAAGCGCGTCCAGAAGCTGACGGACAATATCAATCTTGTTGCGCGCGAAAATCTTACTGGTATTAACGTGGTTCATGCGTTTAATGCAGAGGATTATCAGAATAAAAAATTCGAGGGCGCAAACGATATTCTGATGAAAACACAGTTGGCAAATCAGCGCACCTTTGCAGTTTTGATGCCAGCGGTCAATTTTGCTATGAATGCGCTTGCGCTCACCATCTATTGGGTCGGCGCCGCGCTGATCAATAAAATTCCCGCTGCTGATCTTGCCGAACGTTTAACTACGTTTGGCGATGTTGTTGTTTTTGGAACTTATGCATCTTATGTAATTATGTCCATTATGATGCTTGTTATGATTATGATGCTTTTACCGGCGGCTCAGGTTTCCGCCGTGCGAATCAACGAAGTGCTGAACACAGATATTCTTTTGCGGGAAGGAGATGCTCAAAATGCGCCGGAAACCGGAACGATAGAATTCCGGCATGTTTCTTTTCACTATCCTTCCTCCCCGAAAAATGTTTTGGAAGATATCAGTTTTTCAGTAAAAAAGGGAGAAACCATCGCCTTTATCGGGGCAACCGGAAGCGGCAAGACAACTCTTGTAGGTCTTGCGGCGCGCTTTTATGATCCGACTAATGGAGAAGTTTTTCTTGATGGAATCAACATCAAAGATTATTCGTTTGACGCGCTGTATAACCGAATTGGCTACGTGACGCAAAAAGCTGTTCTGTTCTCCGGCGATATTCGTGAAAACATACTGTTTGGCGAGAGCCGCGAAACACCAAGCGACGCGGATGTAAAAACTGCGCTTTTTCTCGCACAGGCATCCGAATTTGTGGAAAAACTTCCGGGAGGGATTCACTCGTCGATCGCACAGGGCGGAACCAATGTTTCCGGCGGTCAGAAGCAGCGTCTTTCCATTGCCCGCGCACTTGCCAGAAAACCGGAAATACTGATTTTTGACGATTCTTTTTCTGCGCTCGACTATCAGACGGATGCAAAACTGCGCGCAGGGCTTGCAGCACAGCTGTCCGATACTACCTGTATGATCGTCGCTCAGCGCATCGGTACAATCCGCCATGCAGACCGTATTATCGTGCTTGATGAAGGGAAATCTGTCGGGGTTGGAACGCATGAAGAACTGATGCAAAGCTGCGATGTCTACCGCGAAATTGCAATGTCGCAGCTATCTGCCGAAGAACTTGGAGGAAAGGAGGTCAATCTATGAACCCGATGCCAAATCGTATAAAAGTCCCTGAAAAAAGCAGACGCGGTATTTCTGGAGTGTTAAAAGAAATTTTTACATACTCCAAAAATATGAAAGTGCCAACTGCCATCGCTATGCTGCTGGCGGTCGCTGGAGCAATTCTCACAATTATCGGTCCAAACCAATTAAGCAAAATCACAGATCTTATCTCCGATTCCCTCTATGGTGAGATTGATCTGGATGCAATTACAAAAACTGGCATTGTGCTGCTTTGTATTTATGGTTTTGGCGCGCTTTTTACTTTTCTTCAGCACTATATTATGGCGACAGTAACTCTGGTTTTGTCAAAGAAAATGCGCGGCGATTTATCACAAAAAATCAACCGTGTTCCAATGAAATATTTTAACCGCGTTTCTCACGGCGATATTTTAAGCCGTGTTACAAACGATGTCAGCACGCTGCAGCAGGCGCTTGCAAACAGCCTTCCATCTATGATTACTGCAATCGCACAATTTGTCGGCTGCCTGATTATGATGATTGCAACAGAATGGCGTATGGCATTGTCCGCTATTGTTGTCACCCTCCTTGGATTTTTAATTATGGCTTTGATTATGGGACGTTCCCAGCGATTTTTTATCGAGCGTCAGCAAAGCCTTGGACAGCTGAACGGCTATATTGAAGAAATGTATTCCGGGCATGATGTCGTGCGCATTTCACGCGCAGACCGGAAAATAAAAGATACTTTTGAAGGAATGAATACTGCTGTATATGAAGCAAATTGGAAAAGCCAGTTTCTCTCTGGTATTATGCAGCCGCTGATGAATGTAATCGGAAACCTTGGCTATGTTGTTGTCTGTGTTGTAGGTTCTGCTCTTGTTTTGGACGGGCGCATTTCCTTCGGCGTTATTGTTGCATTTATTATGTACGTCCGCCTGTTTACCTCGCCTCTTACAACGCTGGCTCAAGGTATGACAAACATGCAGACGGCTGCGGCCTCTGGAGATCGCGTATTTGATTTTCTGCATGAAGAAGAACTGTCGGATGAGACCGAAAAACAAAAAGCGCCAACCAATATCCGCGGTCAAGTCAATTTTGACCATGTACGATTCAGTTATCCCGACAATCCTGATAAAATTATTATCAAAGATTTTTCCGCCTGCATTCAGCCAGGTCAAAAGGTTGCTATTGTCGGACCTACTGGTGCTGGCAAAACTACAATGGTAAATCTGCTGATGCGATTTTACGAGATCAACAGCGGAGACATTCGAATTGATGGAATATCCACAAAAGAAATCCAGCGTGGCAGCCTGCATTCTTTATTTGGAATGGTTTTACAGGACACATGGCTGTTTGAAGGAACGGTTCGAGAAAATCTAGCATACAATAATCCAAACGTATCCGATGAACAGCTGGAAAAAGCCTGTCGTGCCTGTGGGATCTACCACTTTGTCGAGACGCTTCCAAACGGTTTTGATACAGTATTAAGCGAAAATATTATGATTTCCGCCGGTCAAAAGCAGCTGTTCACTATTGCGCGCGCTATGATTCAAAACAGCCCGATGCTGATTCTTGACGAGGCGACTTCCTCCGTTGATACAAGAACGGAGCTTGTCACACAGCGCGCCATGGATGCGCTTACCGAAAAACGCACCAGTTTTGTGATTGCACACCGCTTGTCAACAATCAAAAATGCGGATCTAATTCTTGTGATGAAGGACGGCGATATTATTGAACAGGGCAGTCACAATGAACTGCTGAAAAAACAAGGTTTTTATGCGGCACTTTACAACAGCCAGTTTGAAAAAGCTTAAAGAAATTTGACTGCTCTTCCATCGGGTGGAGGAAAATTTTTTCCTCTGCTCGATTAATTCCAAAAAATATTCTGTACCTTTATCAACAAATTTTTAATAAAACATAAATTTTTTTGGAATAAGAAAACACTTTGCAAATCTCTTCTTTAGTGTTATACTATCTTTGCTTGATGCCATAAGGAAACAATACAAAAAAGCTGCTCCAAAAAGCAACTTTGCACAAAATGCATTTTCCTCTTTGCATCCTTGTGTATAAAAATAACCGCTGCAAAATATTGCGGCAGAATGAGAGAAATTATGGCAACAAAAAAGATTTATCTTGTAGATACGGAAAATGTTGGATCGACATGGAAAGAATTGCTGCCTGCAAAAGCCAATGCAGATCAAATTCTGCTGTTTTTTACAGACAACTCTCCTTACGTCTCTTACAATGACCTCCAGCTGATCCTTCAGTACCCAAACCAATTTGAGATGATCAAATGTAATCCAGGCAAAAACGGACTTGATTTCCAACTTGTAAGTTATCTTGGCTACCTGTTGAAAACTGCTTCGAAAAGCAATTATATTATTGTTTCAAATGATTGTGGTTTTGATGCTGTTGTAAAATTTTGGCAGGATCGCGGCATGTCTGTAATCCGATCTAACGTTTATCATGTTTTGCAGCCGGACGCAGAAGTTCAGCAGCAAACACAGGCTTCTTTCGCTCAAGCAGAGACTGCGAAAGGAAAACGGGGAAGATATCCATTCAATGAAAAGAGGAACAGTCAAAACGTAAGGCGCGTCCATACGTCAAATCAAACTGTAAAAGCTGAAAAATTTGCTGCCGGAAATTCTTCTGAGATTGCAGCAAATTCTCAGTCAGAAGGAAAAATATCAGCAAATCAGCCTGACAGCAATTTTCAGAAAAGCAGTCAAATATCTGAACAGCAAACAGATCAAAGACCGTATGCAGGCAGCAAAGCATCAAAACAGCAAAACAATGAACCGCCGACAGGTAATACAGCATTAGAAAACATGACTATCGTTGAAGTGCCAGAAGATAATGCAGCATTTCAAGACACACAAGTCAGCGAATCACCAGACAATATAGTACTTGAAAATGCAAAAAACGACCGATCTTTTGACAGTATAATATCGGAAAACATAGCGATTGACGAACCGCAAAACAGCACAGCACCTGAAAAATCACAAAACAATCAAGATCCTAATGCTTCTATCGCTTTTTTGCCAGAAAATATCCAAGTCAATCATGGTCAGCAATTACTGGATACTTCTCTGAGGACAGGCGGCAAACCAGAAAATGAAAATTTATTTGAGGAAAACAATTCTTTTGATACTTTGCAGGAATCCGCAAGTTTTGCTGATGCTCTCGCGGCAAATGCTGCACCGGCAAACGACATTCAAGAAAATAGATCAGCGAATGATCCGACCGCTGCCGATGTTCTTCCTCAAGCTGTTTCTAAAAAAACTGCCAAGCGCGGCCGACCAAAGGGCAGCCGCAAAACAAACAAAACTTTCGAATCGGAAACCGCATTACCAGAAGCTTCTGGTGCAATTCTTGAACAGGAAAATATAATACTTGATTTTTCCAATTTGACCGTTTCGGAAAAAGCTGCTCTTTTGCGCAAATATCTTCCAGATGACTTTTCCGAAAATCAGGAATCTCTTGATATTATTTCAGATATTATGTTTGGTCATGACACAACAAATCATCACCAGCTGCATCTTGCATTTGTCAAGAATTTTGGCGATGAAAAGGGAACATTGATTTATAAAGCATTTCGTCCTCATTTGGCTGAATTTCGCGCTTAATATAAAAATGGCATCGAGCAAAAAACGAGCAGAGGAAAATTTCCTCTGCTCGTTTTTTTCACAGAATAATTCTGATTTTACTAAAACAAATTTGCTTTATAAACCTCAAAACTTACAGTACTGATTTCACTGTTGATACAACGTTTTCTACTGTAAAGCCAAACTTTTCAAACAATGTATTTGCCGGTGCAGATGCGCCAAAGCCCTTCATGGTCACAGTCTTGCCGTCAAGACCTACATACTTGCCCCATCCGAAATCACCGAGCGCCTCTACTGCGACTCTTGCGCGGATATTCTTTGGAAGTATGGACTCTTTATATTCCTCGGACTGCTCCTCAAAAATATCCATACATGGCATGGATACAACACGGACATCCACGCCTTCTTTTGCAAGTGCTGCTTTTGCTTCCATCGCAAGAGAAACTTCCGAACCAGATGCGATCAAAATTGCGTCCGGCACTTCTTTTGAAGAATCTTCCAACACATAGGCGCCCTTTAACGCCTCTTTTGAGGAACCAGCCAGCTGCGGCAGATTCTGTCTTGTCAAAACAAGAGCAGTCGGCGTTTCTTTTGAAGTCACTGCGGAATACCATGCCGCGATGGTCTCGGTTGCATCTGCCGGGCGGAATACATGGAAATTCGGCATTGAGCGAAGCATTGCAAGCTGCTCAATCGGCTCATGAGTCGGTCCATCCTCACCGACGCCAATACTGTCATGTGTAAGCACGTAGGTGGTCGGTATTCTCATAAGAGCAGAGAGTCTTGCCATCGGTTTTACATAGTCGCTGAATACGAAAAATGTTGAGACAAACGCGCGCAGTCCGTGCAGTGTCATACCATTTCCGATTGCTGCCATCGCAAGTTCCCGAACACCAAAATGTAGATTTCTTCCTGAATAATCCTCCTTGGAGAAATCACCCATATCTTTCATATAGGTTTTGGTGGATGGGGAAAGGTCAGCTGCGCCGCCAATTAAGTTCGGCACTTTATCTTTCAGACGGTTCAGCACAACGCCGGACAGGTTGCGGGTTGCTTCCGGCTTGTCCTCATAAGTCCAGAAATCCGCATCATCAATCAGAGGTTTTGCGACATCCAAATCAAACTCTTCATCCCATGCTTTCTTTAATTCTGGATACTTTGCACAATATTCTGCAAACATTTTATTCCATGCTTCTTCAACCTTTGCTTTGTCCTCTGCAATTGCCTTGTAGTTGGCGTACACTTCATCTGGAACAAAAAATGGTTCATTGCTCGGCCATCCAACGTTTTCTTTGAGCGCTTTTACATTATCCTCGCCCAAAGGCTCGCCGTGCGCGCTTGCCTTGCCCTGTTTTGCTGGGCATCCATAACCGATCTGAGTTTTTACGGTAATCATTGTCGGTCTTGACTTATCCGCTTTTGCCTCCTCGATCGCTTTGCCAATCTCCTCCAAATTATTGCCGTCCTCAACGACAAGTGTCTGGAAACCAAACGCCTCAAAACGCTTCTTTACATCTTCCGTAAATGCGATGTCTGTGCTTCCCTCAATCGAAATCTTATTTGAATCATAAAATACAATCAGTTTGTCAAGTCCAAGCGTCCCTGCAAGTGAAAATGCCTCGGACGAGATACCCTCCATCATACAGCCATCGCCGCCAAGAACATAAGTGTAGTGATCGACAACCGGATAACCTTCACGGTTAAATTTTGCAGCGAGATGCGCCTCTGCCATAGCCATACCAACTGCCATACCCATACCTGCGCCCAGAGGTCCTGTCGTTGCCTCAACGCCCTTTGTATGGCGATATTCTGGATGACCAGGGGTCAGCGAATCCAGCTGACGGAACTGCATTAAATCCTCTTTTGTCAGACCGTATCCAAACAGATGAAGAAGCGAATACAGCAGTGTAGAACCATGCCCGCCAGACAAAATAAAACGGTCTCTGTTCGGCCAGTCTGGATCAGCCGGATTATGGTTCATATGCTTTGCCCACAATTCATAAGCTACAGCCGCACTGCCAAGCGGAAGTCCCGGATGCCCGGATTTTGCTTTCTGCACAGCATCTGCCGCAAGAACACGAATAGCGTTTACAGACATTGTATTGATATCACTCATATTAATCCTCATTTCTGTAATATAAAATATGATTTATACTTGATCTTTTTATTGAAAAATCTCTTTGGTACATATTATTTGCCAAAAACTGCCTCGTAATCTTTTTTAAATTTCTCAATGCCCTGATCAGTCAACGGATGCTTTGTACACTGTACAATAACGCTGTAAGGAACCGTCGCAATATGCGCTCCTGCAAGCGCGCAGTCGGTAATGTGAATCGGGTTGCGCACGCTGGCTGCAATAATCTCCGTCTCAATCCCATAATTATTAAAAATATCAACGATATCACGAATCAGGTCAATGCCCGGCATGGAGATATCGTCCAGACGTCCAAGGAATGGAGAAACATAAGTTGCACCAGCTTTTGCTGCAAGCAGTGCCTGATTCGCGGAAAATATCAAAGTAACGTTCGTTTTAATCCCTTCTTCAGAAAGCTTCTTAACTGCTTTTAAGCCCTCTACAGTCATCGGAATCTTAACTACCATATTTGGATGAATCGCAGCGATCTCACGACCTTCTTTAATCATGTCCTCTGCCTCTGTTGTCGTCGCCTTAACCTCGCCGCTGATCGGACCGTCTACAATAGAAGTGATCTCCTTAATAACCTCGTTAAAATCTCTTCCTTCCTTTGCAATCAGAGATGGATTTGTCGTAACGCCGCAGATCACGCCCATATCATTTGCTTTGCGGATATCCTCTACATTCGCCGTGTCAATAAAAAACTTCATGGTGAAACCTCCTTTAAGAAAATCATTTTATTATGCTACTCATTTTACAATTGTGTAAAATATTTTTTACCTTTCTAAATCATACTACATTTTCCATAATTTTGCAAGTGAAATACAGCTTTTTTTTGGTAAAATCGCGAAAAAATTACACACTATTCTGTATATTACTTTTTTACAGCAAAAAAATATTATAATTCTGCAAGCAAATCCACTGCTTCCTTCATAACAACCGAAACATCATCGTTAATTACCAAATTCGCATCCCGATCCACATGGGTAGGTGTTTTATTGATAATCACAAGATTGTTTCCCTTAAAATAATCAAGCAACCCCGCTGCCGGATATACGACAAGAGAAGAACCGCCGACAATCAGGGTATTGGCAAGTGTAATCGCGTTTAAAGCCTCCGACATAACCTGTTGATTTAAACCTTCTTCATAGAGCACGATATCTGGTCTAATAATCTCTCCGCAATCCGTGCATCGTGGTACTCCATCAAAATTATAGATATACTCCATCGGATAGAATTTCCCACAACCCATGCAAAAATTCCTGTGAATTGATCCATGAATTTCATAAACTTTCTTGCTTCCTGCTGCTTGGTGCAGTCCATCGATATTTTGAGTGACAATCGCTTTTAGTTTTCCCATGCGCTCCAACCGCGCAAGCGCAATGTGGCATCCGTTCGGCTGTGCGTTCGGATATAAAAGGTTATGCCGATAAAAATCAAAAAAAACTTCTGGATTGCTGCTGAAGATTGTGTGTGATACCAGCTGTTCCGGCGTTAAATGCGCCCGGAGCTGTTTGTTAAAGATGCCGTGAGAACTTCTGAAATCTGGTATATTGCTGGCAGTGGAAACTCCGGCACCTCCAAAAAAAACGATTCGTTTGCTGAACTTCATAATATCTGCCAGCCTTCTAATCTTCTCGTCCATTGTCTGTTCCTCCTTTTCCCAAAAATACGCAACCATTGATGTTTGCTGCCAGACATCTCGTCTGCTCTGATTTTGAGACAGATTTTTCGTCCAATATAAGATGAATTATAACATACTTATAACACTCCTGCAACTATAAGAAAGCTTGCAAATACTGCAAAAACAGGATTTTTTCGATTTTTATTAAAAAACAGCTCTTCTGGCTATAAAACATGCATCCCTCAAAAGAGTAATGTCAGCAGCAAATTTTTCTGTTTCTTTGCACAATCGGGCAGGGAAAGTTTCTCTTTCCTCTGCCCGCGCCGGGCATTTTTTCTTTTGAACGCCTGTATGCAATCGAGTAGGGAAGGTTTATCTTCCCTACTCGCCGCGCGACCCAATTCCACTGCACGGGTCTGTGCATAAAAACGGCGGCTTGAAATTTATTATTTCAAAGCCGCCGTTAAATTATTGTGTATTTTATATTATTATACTCTCTTCCTTTGTTTTAAATTCATTCAGGGCTGTCCGACTGTCTTAATAACCATTTCTTACTTTACAATATACGTTACAGGTGCTGAAGTATCAATACCCGTATACATAGACTCAAATCCTGCATAACGATCCAGACCTTTTTCAACATTCATTTCCAATGCATAAAAATGTCTGTCACGTTCTTCTTCTGTATCAAAATAAATTACATTCGTTTCAGGTATGTCATTTCTCAATACACTGCTTTTTTCTACAGGTACACCATAAATGCTGTCGGATTGTGCTTCTGTTGCTGCCTGAACTTTGCTGATGTCGGAACCGGCAAGTCTACCATCTTCCTTGAAAAAAGACCCAAAATTATCAGAGATTTGCGGAATGGAAAGCGGCTTGAATGTGACTTCTGTTTCGTTGTCTGGATTTACGGATTCCACTTGCTGCGGCTGTGTGTTCATAGAAGTCGCAAACACAGTTGTTACACCAACAATTGATGTAAAGGCAAGAGCGAGTGAGAAAATAGATGCTTTTTTATACTTCATAATTGCAGTTATCCTTTCTTCAATTATATTTTTACTAAAATTGTTACAGATCCGGTTAAAACCATTTCGAGTTTCTTCCATACGAATCAGCGTTCGCGCATAATCTGCTTTTGTTTTCTCTCCCAAAAGACGAATTACTTCCTCATCACAAGACATCTCAATATCCCGATTCGCAAGAACATACATAGCCCATACAAAGGGATTAAACCAATGCACGCACAGCACTACAATCAGTCCTAATTTTGTAATACTATCAAACCGCCGAATATGCACATATTCATGTGTTAAAATATACTGTAATAAGTTTGGCTTTTCCCATTCCGTAGTTTCTGGCATCAAAATTACAGGACAAAATACTCCATAAGTGAGAGGAGTAGAAAACCGATTTGACTGTCGAACGGAAATTTTTCGCTTTTGCTGATGAGTACTTATCCAGTTTTTGATAAAAGAATTATTTACTGGAACAGAAACCCGGAACTCTTGTCGGCATTTCCAGTATATTACGGCAAAAATTACACCGCAGACCAATACACCGACAGCCCAAAGAACCGCTTCTACAGAGATGGCACTTGTAAATTTGGTATTTGAAATACCACTGGACACAGCAGCTATTTGCCCGGTTGTTTTTGGCACATTTTTCTTTATAACACTTGCAGCAGGCGTATATCGTGCCAATAAAGAATACACACTCAACGCGGAAGGAAGCGAAAACGGAATCATCAAGCGTATTGCTGCTATTCTCCAAAGTACCAAAAAAGTTTTTTTGGGCAACAAATGGATCGCTAAAGTACGTATAATAATAATTACGAAAATCATTATAGCTCCAGCAAAACTCATTTGCAGCAGGTTCATGGAAAACCTCCTCATTCTAAGTCGTCAACAATCTGTTTTAACTTTTCGATTTGTGCAGCACTCAATTTTTTTCGACCCAGCAAAGCAGAAAACAGTTTGTCAACAGAACCATCATAAACTCTCTCAATTAGTTCATTTGTTTCTGCCGCCTGTACATCTTCTTTTAACACCAATGCATGACACATAAAATTAGGTTCTGAACGTTCAATCGCTCCCTTTTTAATACAGCGCTTAATTAAGGTATACGTTGTATTTACATTCCAGCCCAGTTCTTCGGTCAATAATTTAGCAATATATTTTGCCGGAACATCGCCGTCACGCCAAAGGACAGACATTACTTTCAGTTCCGAAGCAAATAATTTAATATCCATTTGAGTTCACCTCCTTTCTAAGACTCCAGTAGTAGCTGCTCTTATATAATACTACAGTCTTATAACATTGTCAATACTACTATAGTCTTATTTTTTGATATTGTCAAAAAAATTATCTGTAACAAACTTGCCTTTCTGTGATTAAATTTGTCAGGCATTCACAATGCTGAGCACATCAAAGCAAAAAACTGCTAAGTTTCTGTATCATGATCGTTCTCTGACTACTCCCACAGGCAAGCCTATGGGTTTTTCGCCACGAAATTATAACCTTAAACAGAAACTTATTTACAGGGCAAAACACAACCTGTCCACTGTAATTAACGTTGACTTTCGTCACACAAGTCAGTGTCATCCTTATATGGTCACATCGAAAAGACGAACCACAATATCTTTACACAACGTCGAATTTGGGCTATAATAATCAAAAACTATCTTTCTGTAAGTTGATTTTTATGTTACGGAGGTTCACTATATGGAACAAAAGCTATATGATACATACATCGATATATTGAAAGAAGAACTGCTGCCTGCAATGGGCTGCACGGAGCCGATCGCTGTCGCCTATGCCGCCGCAATCGCCCGCGATGCGCTTGGCATGATACCTGAGCGCGTGGAACTCACGGTCAGCGGCAACATTGTCAAAAATGTAAAAAGTGTTATTGTACCGCACACCGGCGGCTTAAAAGGACTTGCCGCTTCTGTGGCCGCCGGTATTATTGCTGGGGACGCTGCCAAAAAGCTTGAAGTAATTGCCGAAGTTACCCCGGATCAAATGGAGCAAATTACGGCTTATCTGAAAAAAACGCCCTGTACAATAACAGAATCCAATTCCGGCTGTGTATTTGACATTAAAATCTGCGTATTCTCAGGAGAACATTTTGCTGTAAGCCGGATTGCTGGATATCATACAAATGTTATATATATCGAAAAAGACAATGTACCTTTGCTTGATATAGGCTACAATGATTCTTCCGACAGCGCGCATGTCTCTGGTGCAGACCGCAGTTTGCTGTGCGTGGAACAGATTGTTCAGTTTGCAGATACCGTTGACCTCTCCTTAATTCATGATATTATCACAAGACAGATTGAGTACAATACAGCAATCGCCAAAGAAGGTCTGCGCTGCGCTTATGGAGCTGAGATTGGGCGCATTCTGCTGCGCTCTTATGGCGACAGTGTTCAAAACCGCGCCAAAGCGATGGCTGCTGCTGGTTCGGACGCCAGAATGAACGGCTGCGAGCTTCCTGTTGTAATCAATTCAGGCAGCGGAAATCAAGGTATGACCACCTCGCTGCCCGTGATTGTTTACGCCGAAGAACTAGGGGCGTCCGAAGAAATGCTCTACCGCGCGCTGGTGGTTGCCAATCTTGTGACAATCCATTTAAAAACGGGTATTGGCAGGCTTTCTGCCTACTGCGGCGCGACAAGCGCAGGCTGCGGCGCAGGGGCGGGAATCACTTATCTGTATGGAGGACGCTGCCGCGAAATTTCTCACACAATTGTCAATGCAATCGCGATCAATTCTGGAGTAATCTGCGACGGTGCAAAAGCCAGCTGCGCTGCAAAAATTGCGTCTGCTGTGGAAGCTGGTCTTCTTGGAATGCAGATGTATCTGCACGGCAGCCAGTTTAAAGATGGGGATGGCATTGTCACAAAAGGCGTTGAAAATACAATCCGCAATGTCGGAGAACTTGCAAGGGAAGGCATGAAAGAAACAGACAAGGAAATTATTCATTTAATGTTACAGAAAATATAGATGATCTCAAAATATTTACACTAAAATTTATCCAAAAATAAAAAAAGTCAGACAAAACAGAAGAGGATGTCCATCAACCTCAAAACCAATTTAAAAATATCAAAGTTTTCCTTATTGTTTATAAAAAAGCCTTCGGCGTTCTTATTGTAGGATACAAATTTAAACTTGTACCTCTTCAATCTACCGAAGGCTTTTTTGTATAACAAATAGATAAAGTTTTGCTGCTCTTTATTATAAAAACAAAATTACTTTCTCAATACAGAATTATTTCGACTGCTTTTTCTTCATCACAACAACTGCTCCTGCTGCCGCAACAAGAATAACAACTACAACAATCCCCACAACCAGTCCTGTATTGCTGCTGTCCTCCTTTGCGTCACCAGAAGATGCCGGAGTAACCACCGGCGTAGTTTCTGCTGGTTCCTTTGTCGGTTCTGGGGTCAGAGTCGCTGTCGGCTCTTCTGTCGGAGCTGGACCTTCTTCTACGACCAAAGATTCTTTTGCAAGGCTGGCTACCTCGTCGGCATTTAAGCAGCGGTCATAAATATACAGGTTGTCAACCATACCATTAAACGGTGCGTCCCATGCATTTACACCAAGATAAATCGCTGTTGTTTCATCTACAATATCGCCGACTGGACCTGTGACAATCGCTGTACCATCCACATAGATTGTTGCAGAAGCTCCGTCAGCAACCACTGTCACATTGTACCACTTGCCTTCCTCAAGGCTTTTGTTATCCGGCAGAACGCAGTCATTCCACACCGCTTCACCCGGAACATTTCTCGACCATATCATCGGACCATCCGACAAAGCTTCTTTATGTCCCAGCGGTGCGATGCTGATCCACTGTGCATCGGAATCTTCCCCGCGAAGTATGCCATTCTCATAAAGATTTCCAAGGAAAATCACTGGACTGTACTGAGTCGCCTTATTGATATACCAGTTGGCAGAAATTGTGTACTGCTTGCTTTTTGGACCAACTGGAAGCTTCGCGCCGCCAAGCCCGTCAAATACTATTGCCTGACCCTTTACTCCGGTATTGTAAGAAGTAGGAACAAACTCTTTCGCATTGTATTTTAAACCAACCGTAATTCCTTCCAGACCGCTTACTTCATCCTTCATATTTCCTTCAAATTTATAATATGCAGAATAGCCTTCCGGCACAGCAGCTGTAACGGTCGAAAGATCTACGCGCACAATCTCGACCGGTGTCGGAGTTGGGGCTGGAGTTGGCACGCCAATTTCTGGCTGCGCTGCAAGAACAGTATCAATACCTGCCGTTTCCTTGATTTCTTCCGCTGTCAAAGCTGTATCATAAAAAGAAATATCATCCATCAGCGCGCCCTGGCTGCCCCAGAACGACCCAAGTCCAAGATATGCACTTGTGTTCTCAGCAGAAAGGAAGGACAAGATCGAAGCATTATCAAGCCCTGCTCCGCTTGCAGATTCCGGTGCAGTTACAGCCTCGCCATTCACATACAGCGTTTGTCCTTCTGGTGTTAAAACAACTGCGTAATGCTGCCATTTTCCAAGATTCCCGTCATAAGCCAAAATCGGAGATTTTAAGTCAATCCAGTTATCATCTGCACCCGCATTCCAGCAAAGATACGGTCTTGCCTCAAGTGTCAGTCTCGCGCCAGGGGCAGTCGAATCATTTACTACATCCCCATTCGAAAAACCAATCAGACAATCCCACTCAAAAGGAGCTGCATCAGGAATGTTTACCCATGCTGAAATTGTTGCCGCGGACAGTTCTTTTCCAGCAAAAGGATTTGGGAATGTCGCGTAGCTCTCAGCACCGTTTGCGCCAAACTCTACCTGTGCCACTCCGCCCTTAATATCATTTGTTACAATGCTGGGAGCTGCAGTTTCCCCCTTTGCGCCTGGCGTCATATCTCCAAAACCATCTTCAAAATCATAAGAAACAAGCGGCGCCGGAGCTGCCTCTGCTGTTACTGGCGCTGCTACAGAAACCGCGCCTGCCATCACAGTTACCGCGCACAAGGCAGCAAATGCCTTTTTTTTCATAATCCATCCTCCTTCAATTTACAAAATCCTAAAATGTTTTAGATTTTTATTGATATATGCCTATATCATAAACGAAATCTTGTGCAATGTCAACAACTATTTCATATATTTTATTGGAAATACCGCAAAATTGCTGATTATAATTCAATTATTTAAAAAAATGTAAAATAATCCACAAGAAACACTAGAACGTATTTGAAAACAGCTTTCTGTCACCTGTGTGTCATAATTTGCGAAGATTCGTTTCAAAAGAATACGGTGCAGCAAGCTGCACGGACGGAATTTTGTGTAAAGATCTCATAAATTTGCTTCCTGTTTGTGCGCCAGAAGCAAATTTCTTTTTTGCGTTTGTGCGCATAAAAAAACAGGACTGTTGTCAACCGACAGCAATCCTGTTTTTTACCATAATATAATTTATTGCAACTGTGTTCCGCATTCTCCGCAAAACAAAGCATCCACCGGCAATTTTGTGCCGCATTCCGGGCATGATATCTCAATCAGCGACTGCCCGCAAATAGAACAGAATTTCTTTCCTCTTGGGTTCTTTGCGCCGCACAATTTACATACCAGGCTTTCCTCATCTGGCTCAGGAACAGGTTCCATTCGCGTTCCACACTCGCCGCAAAACACTGCGTTATCTTCCACAATTTTCTCGCAATTTGGACAAAGCCGGAATCCCTTCAGCCGAAGAATATTTTTGCCGTTCACGTCAATTTGCTTTTCCAGCGCCGCAAGCTCTTTGGCGGCAGAGTCCATTGCCTCTTCATATCCTTCCGTCTGCTCGTAATAGTTTTTACCTATTATAATATAATAAGTATCAAAAGAAGCTCTCAACCGTTCATTTTCTTTTTCCAACTCTTCAATCTTTTCTCCTGCCTGTGCGCTGATTTCCTTTTCACTCGATGCTGCTTCCTGCACTGCATCTTTAATTTCTTCTGGTATCCCCTGCATACTCTCGCCGCTCATTTTTTCCATCTCCATAATAATTTCCCCTTTCCGCCTCATAAATCCTTATATAAAGCATTTTATCATGGTGTTTCCTGTTTTTCAACGACAATCTTTCATTGCATTTTCTGGCAAACAGTGTTATTATTTTAACAATAGACGCTGACAAGC
Organism: uncultured Lachnospiraceae bacterium; assembly: GCA_947086895.1. Classification (GTDB taxonomy): domain Bacteria; phylum Bacillota; class Clostridia; order Lachnospirales; family Lachnospiraceae; genus RGIG4057. The sequence goes on from CAMUAR010000053.1 coordinate 16,777, forward strand.
CAAATTAGAATTTATAAAAAACTTAACCTTTTAAATTCGCTTTCTAAAACAGCTTTGCAGCGCAAATAGGAAAGGGGTATTCGTAATGAGCAAAGGATTTGATGAACTGATTTCAGTAGTCGGCAGCAAAAAGAAAGTATCAGTCGCTGTCGCACAGGACGCACCGGTACTTGAAGCAATCAAGGAAGCAAAAGAAAAAAATATTGCAGATGCAATTCTTGTTGGCGATGCGGATAAAATTGCAGAAATTGCCGCTGCTCTGGACATGAATCTTGCGGATTATGAAGTGATTGATGTAAAAGATGTACAGGAAGCCGCTCACACTGCGGTTGCACTTGTCCATGACGGCAAGGCGGATATGTATATGAAGGGCTTAATCGACACAAAAAGCTTTTTAAAGAGCGTTCTCGACAAGGAAGTTGGGCTTCGTACCGGCAAACCGCTCTCCCATGTCGCTGTATTTGAAATGAAAGGAATTGATCGTCTTTTATTTTTATCTGATGTCGCTTTTATTCCATATCCAACGCTGGAAGATAAAAAGGCAATTATTGAGCATACTGTACAAGTTGCAAAAGCATGTGGCGTACCATGCCCAAAAGTTGCTCCTCTTGCGGCAGTTGAAGTTGTCAATCCAAAAATGCAGGCGACTGTGGATGCTGCCGAGCTGACCCGTCTAAATGATGAAGGCGAAATTACCGGTTGTATTATCGACGGTCCGCTTTCATTTGATCTTGCGATCGACGCGGAAGCTGCTAAGCACAAAGCTGCTGAAAACCGCAAAATTGTCGGCGACGCAGATGTTCTTTTGTTCCCGGATATCCATGCTGGAAACTTAATCTACAAAGCGCTTGTTCATCTTACCGACTGCAAAAACGGCTGTCTTTTGACCGGCACCAAAGCCCCTGTTATTTTAACCAGCCGTTCTGATACTTTTGAAACAAAAGTAAACTCTATTGCGCTTGCTGCGGTTGTTGCTGAAGAGCTGAAAAAGTCTGCTTCTGAAGCCTAGATCTGAAAATTTTAAAAATATACAAAAGAAAATAAAAATCCATACAGCAGAGGCAAATATGGATCGTTTGTAAAGAATTAAAATAAGAGCAGGACAAAAAATTCGTAGAAAAAGGGAAACTTATATTTTATTTGACACAATTATAGAATTGGCAGTCGATGCAGTATCAGAAATTGCCGAAGCTGTCATTACAAACCATATCCGCAGGAGGAAAAAAGACATGGCAATCAAAAGTTTAATTATCAACCCAGGTTCTACTTCCACCAAAATCGGCGTTTTTGAGGATGAAACACTATTATTTGAAGAAACACTTCGCCACCCAACAGAAGAAATTGCAAAATATGCTTCCATTGTTGACCAGAAGGATTTCCGCAAAAATATTATTGTATCTCTGTTAAAAGAAAAGAATTTTGATATTCATTCGCTCAATGTCGTTGTCGGCAGAGGTGGTCTGCTTAAGCCGATTGTCTCCGGCACTTATGAGGTAAGCGACGAACTGCTTGCCGATTTATACAAAGGCGTGCAGGGTGAACATGCTTCCAATCTCGGCGGTATCCTTGCGCGTGAAATTGCAGATTCTATCGGCGTTCCATCTTATATTGTTGATCCGGTTGTTGTGGACGAGCTGATGCCTGCCGCAAGATATTCCGGCGTGCCTGAACTTCCGCGCATCAGTATTTTCCATGCGCTGAACCAAAAAGCTGTCGCAAAACGCTACGCGAAAGAAACTGGAAAAGCTTATGATACGCTTCGCCTGATTGTTGTACACATGGGCGGCGGAGTTTCCGTCGGCGCACATTTAAATGGAAAAGTTGTCGATGTGTTTAACGCGCTTGACGGCGACGGCGCATTCTCCCCGGAGCGCGCAGGGGCAGTCCCTTCCGGCGCACTGGTTAAATTATGCTTCTCCGGGAAATATACCGAGAAAGAAATTTATAAAAAGCTTGTCGGAAACGGTGGTTTCAATGCATATCTTGGCACAAACGATATGCGCAATGTCGAAAAAATGGTAGATGAAGGCAATCAGGATGCCATTGCTTTGCGCGAAGCGTTCCTGCTTCAGATTTCAAAAGACATTGGTTCTATGGCATGTGTACTTGAAGGAAAAGTAGATCAGATTATTGTGACTGGCGGTATCGCTTACGATAAGTATGTTGTCAGCGAACTTCAAAAACGTGCGGGCTTTATCGCGCCGTTCACCGTATATCCAGGCGAAGACGAACTTCTTGCGCTTGCACAGGGCGGACTGCGTGTGATCAAAGGCGAAGAAAAGGCGATGGAGTACTAAAATCTTTGCTGCCTGAAAGCGGTGGTAAAAAGCCTGCATCAAAGGTTTTATTTATGAAATTGTATTATACGGAAGGATGGAATTGTGCTGTAAGTCTTATCAGCAGAATACATTCTTCCGTATAATTTACAAAAAAATTATAAATAAACAAATGCAAAATATTGCGCAATAAATTTTGTATTTTACAGACAATCCTATAAAAATACTTGTTAAATAAGGATCGTTGGTTTTATATCCATAAATTTACAGGTACTGTTATCTGTTTTAAAGCTTCGAAAACATAATACTGTATATTAAAATACACCATGGTTTTCCAAGAATAATAATTGTGGTGAATTTTTTTATATTCATTTTCGTAAGACCTGAGAAATAGCAGAAAAAGTCGTCTGGAAACAGAGGAAGTACCATTCCCAAAAAGAGCAGCACGGTATAGGACTTGCTTTTTCCTGCCCACTCCGAATATTTTTCGTATTTATCCTTCGGGAAAATACTTTGTACCAGTGTAACTCCATATTTTCTTGCAAGAATAAATGCGATTATGGATCCAAGGGATATTCCGATATAATTGCACCAAAAACCGCCTGCACTTCCAAATAATACCGCACCTGCAGCGCACCCAAGAAATCCCGGAAGAATAGGAATTACTACCTGCACTGCCTGAACGATCACAAGAATAATTGGACCAAATATGCCGAACTTTTGGATATATTGCTGTAATGTTTCTATCGAATGAAACTTTCCGCCTATATAAGCGTTAGCTAAAAAAGCAAGCAGTGTAATACAGACAATCAAAAAAATGGTTGTTGAAATTCTTTTTGCATTCATACTTCACCTCCGTTCTTTTAGTTTACCTAATCTTGATTAAAATAACATAAATTTAACATTAAGATTTCCTGTCAATTTTATCTGTAAAGATTTCAGCTTCTCTGATTCTCTTTATTGTTTCTGAATTTTCAAAAACAGAAGAAATCCAGCAGATAAGAGCGTGTCTAAAAATCCCATTGTTTTTCTTTCCCCTTGTCTGGTACAATTTTTCGACACGCTCCAAATAAAAGCCTGGCATTTATATTTTTATTGTTCTCGAATCTTTAAATACAAGAATGTTGTAATTATCATTATAACGGATGCGCCAAGCAGCCAATATTTCTCTGTAAAACTGCCCTGTGTCATAGAAAACAGATAGAACTTTCCCAGTTTGTCTTTCACGGCAAAATTGATAATATAATAAATCATGGATGTCATATAACCGACGGTTGTATTTCCGCTTATTCCTGCTGTCAAAAAGCCCAGTGCGCCAAGAAACAAAGCAGAAGCAGCGGTTCCGATAAAATGTTCTATGGTAACTTTACTTTCGCCTGCTGCCATAATTATAATAAAACTTCCAATAATCAAAAAGAGCGTGAACGCAGAATAAATAATCCGCAAAATACATACGGAAAGATAATCTGTTTTTTTTGACCGAATTAAGTCCTTAATATTTTCATCTTGTTCTGGGAAAAAAATTGGAACAAGCAGCACAACGCCAACCAAAGACAGTAGCATTTCCAGCGGCTGAGCAGCAAGTTTTTCATCCAGTGAAAAAATTTCAAATACAATTGGAGTAAGCAGCACTACAGCCAATGCTGCCAACAAATGTGGTAAAAAATTATGCTTTAGATTTATGCCTGCCAATTTTGTGAAATATCTGAATTTCATCTCCATATCCTCTCCTTTTTTGTTCATAGATCAAAGCTGCCAGCGCAACTGCCGCCAAGGACACTGCTGTAAAAAATATACGATTAAATACTAAGTTTCCAAAATTCTCATAAAACAAATCTGATTTATAAAGAGAATTATGACGTACTACCAGTGTAAACTTCCCAATTTTTCCGGTCAAACTTCCCGTAAATATACTGCCAAACCACCATGCACCCTGAATAAAAATAGCTGGCAGTATGGAAAACATTTCCGAAACAAGCACGCCAACTGCGGCAGATATCATAATTGCTGGAATCAGACATCCTATCGTATACTTTGGAAATGCAAACAAATCAAGTGTTTTTCCTGGATATAGTTTTATTATCTCTGCCTGCGCAGCAAACGCGGTTACAACAACTGGCAAAAACATTACTGTGACAAGTGCTGCATACCGTGTAAATACAATTTTTGCAGATGAAACTTCCTTTGCGCGAATCAATTGCTCCATACGCGCGCGTCTGTCCATTACAGTAAGTGATACTGCTACAAATACCGGAAGAATTGCCAGCACCACACCAATATAATCACAGTATAACCGTGCATAAGCTCTTGTCACCTTATCTTTATTTATAAACTGATTATACTCAGCAAGTGCTTCCTCGTAAGTTTTCGGCACGTGGGAAAAATTTTCAATTATAAATTCATCACTATATTGGGAACCGCCGCCGATAATCTGATCTGCCTCGCGCATCAATTCCCGAAATCTTTCATAAGTAAGTGTTTCAGGAATAGAAACTTGTGGAATCTGAGGTTCTTTATAGATTACCTCATTGTTCTCTCCAATAACCATCTCACCTCTGATAAAATCCTTATAATTGTCCAGCTGTTCTTTTGTAATTCCAGAAACTTCTTCAATAATATCTGCTATTTGTTGCTGTTTCTTTTCTAATAAATGGATATATTTTACAAAACCTAAGGGATATGCCTGATAACTATTTTGTAAATACTCAATAATCAAACTATCAATCGCTTTCGGAACCAAAACTTCCGGCTCCTCTCTCGCCACTGTTCCATAATTTCCAAGCCCTGGTTCTGGCATGGCTTCCGGGAATTTTAATTCTCCTGAAAACTGCGTGTAATACATAAAAACAATCGCTGCTGTGTAAAGTAAAAAAGTCAAAGAACGCAGTACTTTCTTGCACTCCTTCCAATACAGGGAAAGTCCGTTGCCCTTTCTATTTTGATTTTTCATTAATCCTAACTGTTCCATTCTTTCTCCCATTCCGCTGCCAAAACAGCATAAAAGTCAAAAAAAATAAATACAAAAATACTTACATTACGCATTTCGATCATTGTTCTTATTCTTCTGTCTGCACGCTAAGCCCGCATCCATTCTTATATAAACAATACATATACGCATCTTCGACATTTGGCTCTGCTGTCGTTGCATTTTGCAGTTTTGGCGGCTGGTCTGATACCAAACGCACTGTTGTATATTTATTTTGAACCAACATTCCTGTAACGATATAATCCTTCTTTAACTGCGTCAAAAATTTTTTATCTGCGTTTATCGTATACACCTTTCCATTCGCTTCAGAGAGCAGTTTGCTGACGGTTCCTTGCCAGAGAATCCGCCCCTCATTCATAATTGCAATATCCTCGCAGGTCGCTTCAATATCTCCGACAATATGTGTGGACAAAATAACAATACGCTCTTCTGCCATCTCGCAAAGCAAGTTTCGGAAACGTATTCTTTCCTCCGGGTCAAGCCCTGCTGTCGGTTCATCAACAATCAATACTTTCGGGTTATGAAGCAGTGCCTGCGCAATACCAAGACGCCGTTTCATTCCCCCCGACAAAGCTTTTACTTTCTTTTTTCGGGCGTCTGCCAAATTTACCCGATTCAGCAACGTTTCCGCACGTTTTCGACACTCTTCTTTTTCCATCCCTGAAAGAATGCCAAGATAGTAAAGACTCTCCTCTACTGTCATTGTCGGATACATAGAAAAATCCTGCGGCAAATACCCGGTAATACCTCGAATTTCCTTCGCCTGTTCAATTGGAATACCACATACAGTAATGTTTCCGCTTTTCTTTCTATGCAGAGTTGCCAGTGTTTTCATCAACGTCGTCTTTCCAGCGCCATTTCTGCCAAGCAGCCCAAACATTCCCTGTTCGATTGTTAAGTTGATGTTATACAAAGCCTGCTTTCTTCCATAAAACTTATCCACGTTTCTGATTTCGATTTTGTTGTTATCCATAAAAAATGCCATCCTTTCTATCATTCACTGACGAAAAGATAGCACACGATTTTCAACTTTTTATCTACATACAAGAATTTTTTAATTTTTTTTCCAAAAGGCTTTTGTTTCTTTTTTTATTAACGCTATAGTTATAGTAAAGCCTTACAATTTTATAATTCAAACCAAATTATTTTTAACAAATAAGGGCAAAATTAGGGCATGTCTGAAAACTGCTTTCTGGGACTGTGCATCTGCATTTGCAGAAAATTTCTTCTGAATAAAGGAGGCGTAGTATGGATTACGATGACCAAATGAGAGAGGAGAGAGTAACGATCCTGTAAATGGAGGCGTACAGAATGTAGGAATGAGTTCTTAGACATACCCTAGCTTTTTGACCTTTGTTTTGGCATCAGGGATAAGATAAACAGCAAAATAATATAATAACATAAAACTATAAATCACTGCTTATAGATGATTTTTTAGTGTTGGCTAATATTTTTTTTACTTTCGCTGATTTTTTATTAAGGTTCCTTGGTCTTATATCGTAATTTTAAGTTTTACTAATTTTTCTTTAGCTTTTGCTAATATTTCTTTTGCTTTAACTAATTTTTTATTAGGGTTCCTTGATGTTATATCATAATTTTAAGTTTTGCTGATTTTTCTTTCGCTTTTGCTAATATTTCTTTTGCTTTGACTAATTTTTTATTAGGGTTCCTTGATGTTATATCGTAATTTTAAGTTTCACTAATTTTTCTTTAGCTTTCGCTAATATTTCTTTCGTTTTCACTCACTTTTTATTAGTTTTCCTGGGTCTTATAGCATAATTTTAAGTTTTGCTAATTTTTCTTTAGCTTTCGCTAATATTTCTTTCGTTTTTACTCACTTTTTATTAGCTTTCCTTGATCTTATATCATAATTTTAAGTTTTACTGATTTTTATTTAGCTTTTACTAATATTTCTTTCGTTTTCACTCACTTTTTATTAGTTTTCCTGGGTCTTATAGCATAATTTTAAGTTTTGCTAATTTTTCTTTAGCTTTCGCTAATATTTCTTTCGTTTTTACTCACTTTTTATTAGCTTTCCTGGGTCTTATAGCATAATTTTAAGTTTTGCTAATTTTTCTTTAGCTTTCGCTAATATTTCTTTCGTTTTTACTCACTTTTTATTAGCTTTCCTTGATCTTATATCATAATTTTAAGTTTTACTGATTTTTATTTAGCTTTCACTAATATTTCTTTCGTTTTCACTCATTTTTTATTAGCTTTCCTTGGTCTTATAGCGTGATTTTAAGTTTTGCTGATTTTTCTTTCGCTTTCGCTAATATTTCTTTCGTTTTCACTTACTTTTTATTAGTTTTCCTT
>CAMUAR010000054.1 GCA_947086895.1 uncultured Lachnospiraceae bacterium
GCAATTCATCCCCCACTTTAGAAGTGGGGGACTTCTTGCTGGAAAAGGTTAAAATCATCCGTAAGTTTGGAAGAACTTTCACAAAGTGCATCTACTTCTGCTGTAAATCCCTCAATGGTCTGACGGTTTTCCTCAAATGCCATTGATAAATCATCCATCTGATATTGTAATTGAAGGGCTTCTTTTGATGCTTCACCATACTTCTCACAGGCATTCTCATATTCAGAATTGAGATTTTGAAGTTCATAATATTGTGCGCGAGTAGCGGCAGTCATACCCTCGGTTTCACCTTCTGTATGTTCAAACATATTATAAAGTGCTGTACCTGCAACGACCAACGCAGTCACGCCTGCCGCAACCCATCCGATTGGACCAAGGGAAGTATTCAGTGCAAGCGCAAATTTCTTAATTGCCGGAATAACGGTGGCAGTCGCCGCCTTAGACGCAATGTTAAACGCAACTATCCCAGTTGTTACTGTAGCAAGCCCTATTGCAGTTGCAGCAATTATTTTTATAATAACTGGATGTTCCTGTGCAAATCTGGATATACCATTTAAAATGTCGGTTCCAAGCCCATACATCCTCTCAACAAGCGGATTTATATTCTGCCCTATGGATATTTTCAGATTGTTCGCTGCATTGGAAAGTTCCTCCTGTGTGTGCGCCGTGGTATCTGTCATGGTTTCATAAGCTGCATCGGTCGCCCCAATCGAATTTTGCATTGCAGCAAGTGTTGTATTAAATTGCTCTGCCCCTGCATTATAGAGGGAAAGCGCTCCAATCCCTGCTTCTGAACTGCTCCACAACTCATTAAATGCCCCTGCATTGCCGTTTACGCTCTCACCAAGAACTGCCATAACATCACCAAGAGAGTGTCCCTGATTCATAAGCTGCGCAAAGGAATATCCCGTCTGTTCCAAAAGGACAGCGCTTACCATACTGCCACTGTCACCCAACTCGTTTAACATGGATTTTAAATAAGTACCTGCTTCTGCTGTAGCAATACCGCCCTTTGTCAGTTCTGCATAAGCTGCGGATAAATTATCCATCTTGACACCGTATGCGGACGCAAGAGGAATCACTTTACCAACCGAAGCCGCAAGTTCATCCACCGTTGTTTTACCAAGATTTTGCGTGGTAATCAGCATATCCGAAATCCGTTCTGCCTGACTTGCCTCAAGCTTATAAGCATTGAGAGCCGTAGTAAGTACATCTACCGCTGTAGCAGAACTAGTAAATCCGCCTCCTGCAAGTTTTGTCGCTGTTGCAGTAAATTCCACTGTATTCGCAGTATCCACGCTTGCCGAGAGTGCCGAATAAGCCGCTTCCTCCAAGCTATCTGCAAAAACTCCTGTTTCCATCGAAAGTGCTGTGATATCGGAAGAAATCTGAGTAAGAGAACCTTTCGAAGTATCCGCAATTGTTGAAATTTTTTTCATCCCGACTTCAAAAACACTTGCTGCTTCTGAAGCTTCCATAAGTGAATGAGTTATTCCTACAATGATTGCTGTTATTCCGGCTGCCGTCAATGCTTTTGAAAGTTCCTGTGCCGCATCACTGCTTTCCTCTGCTGCCTTTTTTGCAGAATTGGATAATTCCTCTGTTGCATCCGCCGCAACCCTGTTCGCTGATTCCAATTCTAATGCTGCCCTGTCAGCTTGATCTGCTGCCATTGAGAGCTGTTCTAAATCCTCTGTACCCGAATTAAGAACACGGTTATATTCATCCATTGCCGCATTTGCTCTTTGTTCTGCTTCAGCAAGCGCATTCATAGCGCGCTCCGCTGCTTGGCTTGCATTTGTCAGTTTCTCTTTTGCCTCTGCGGAAACCGCATCATTATTCGCTAGTTCCTCGGATACCTTTGCGGCTTTTTCCATCGCATCTGAGAGACTTTTTTGATTTGTGCCAGCAAGTTCAACTGCATCACTTAGTCTGGTACTGGATTGTTCGCATTTTTGCATCGCAGAATCAATCGTTTCTAATGTTTTATCCACATTATCCAAACGGTCTGAAAAATCATCTGAACTGGAGATCACATTTTCCTCTGCGGCTTGAATATTCGCAATGGAATCGGCAACACCATCACAGGAAGAGACTGTGGATTGTATTTCGCCGGATATTCCATCAAAAATGGTATTCATTGATGTTCCAATATTTTCAAACTGTGAGGAAATATGTTGCCCATTCTGCGCGATCCGCTCAAGTGCGCTGCTCATTTCATCAATAATTTGAAATTTCGCCTTTATACCAGCCATATATCTTTATTCGCCTCCTCCTTGTATGAAATAAGAAAGAGCCTCGCAAAAGCGAAGCCCTTTCTTATCAGGTCTATATTCTATTTTGGTTCATCCCCACATACGTGGGGTTTACGCTCGATTGCCTTTTTTGCTGCCCATCGTGCATTATTCGTGAGCTGTCTCTGCCAACATTTATTACGAGGCAACCACTTAAATGCTTGCTGTTTCAAAATGTCCCGCACCTCTGGTTCTGACTTGCTCTCGAAAAAGAGCTGTAAGTGTAAAAGGGTGTTTTCACCTGATTTAAAAGTGTACTCTTGCTGCTTGTTATTTAAATAATTGATGAATGGCAGCAGAACAAGAGATTATTGTCTACCAGACATAGGTATTTGCAGATAATCCATCAGGGCAGTTTCCAAAAGACGGGAATAGTTTACCTTTTGTTCTTCTGCAATTCTTTTCAGCCATGCAGGGAGGGTAATGTTTGTCTTAATGCGCTCGTTATCCTTTTTCATTCGAAATAAATCAGGGTGGATTGTAATAGGCATTACAACATTTCCCTCAGTATCTTCTTTGGACAAGTTCACAGATGGAGTGGGAATTTCCTCCTTGTCACATTCCAGGCTGTAAACATGGAGACTTGCGGCTTCTGCTGCCATGCGTGCGGCTTCTTCCAGATTATCTCCAACACTGATACATCCAGGTAAATCAGGAAAATAGATACTGTATGAGCCATCTGTTGATGGTTCAAAGACTGCTAGATAAGTTAAATTCTGCATAAATTACGTTCCTTTCTATGAGAACTGCAAGCAGTAGGGCTGCTATTTCAGCCCTGCCTGCTTATAAATACTGTTTAGAGTTCCCGGTTTCAAGTCCCCATTGTGATTTGGTACTGTGACTTTTCCGGGCTTTGTTGGGTGCTTTAGGCTTATATGGGAGCCTTCCTGATTGGTGGTATACCATCCATCGTTGCGAAGCACCTTTAATATTTCCCGAACTGTCATATTGTGTCCTCCTTGCATTATATATTATACTCCTTTTTTATGCGTATGTCAATAGATATGCTTATAAAATGTGCGCATAATTGCAAGTAAGGAAATCACATTGAGGATAGCAGTCCTACCTGTTTCTGGTTTATTTTTACTTGTACAGGGTTTCTAGTTCATCTCCATCTGCATAAAGCTTATAGTAAGCGCAACTTTGCACTGTCCGAAATAATAATGGTTTATCTGCACATACAAGGGGTTTACTTAACCAAGCCAATTTTGGCTTCGTTAGATTTATTGGTTCATCCTCACTTACGCGGGGTATTTTAATGAGTCGAATTCGCCCTCTCATTCCAATAAATTTTCATGTTGGTAATTTTATTTTTTCGCTTGTATTGTATCATGCCTGACGGGGTTTCTGTCCTCCTCCAATTCGGAGGCAATATAAAATAGCTGCATGGGGCGTGGCATAGCTTCAAATTCCTCCGGGCGAAGATGGTGACGCTGCCATAAAACATGACACCAATATGCTGTACTCCCCGCCTCGTTGATTAGTTTTTTGCTGCGTCCAGATCCTCCTCGTCCTTATCGTCCGCACTAGGCGCAAGACCCAACGCTTGCATTACAACCCTAGAAATATACTCGTACTCATCCGCCGTAGAGAACACTTTAAGCGGCATATCCGTAATATCAACTGCTCCATAATGTTTCATCAGTTCCGGGTCTTTTAAATTCGGGTACTGCAACGCTTCGACAATGATATGTCTGCTTGCCCTTGCTCCGTTCCTCTCTGTTTTCCAGATAACCTCCCCATTTGCCACAAGCGGATTGCCTTTCTTGTCTGTTGCCATAGTGCGGCTGCGATATTTGTCATTGAGATTATTGATTTCTTCTTGTGTAAGTTTTTTGATCTCAAGTTGAAGCACGTTCCCTTCTTCGTCCTTGAAGCTCTTCGGTGCTGGTACCGTTACAATTTCCGGCTCTGTGCTGCGCATAAAATATTTCAGACTTTTCTTTGTCATATCCAATCTCCTTTTCCATAAAATGCAAGCCCCCTCATGCCAAAATGCGCGAAGGGGCTTTTTCTTAGATTATCTTAAATTATCGCCTTTGCGTTAAATCCAATAACATCATCAAGTACTTGCCCTTCTGCATCAAGAGAAAGCAAAGACAAATCCCCTGTCAGAACAACACCAACAACGGTAGTCGTATCTGAGCCGTTCTGGTCATAATACTCGGAACCTGCGTCATTCATAATCCCCTGTATCGTAAACTCCGGTGTTTTCCCGGTCTTAATGTAGCCCTGTATCGTTTCCTTCAGCCATGCCGTGGTGCGCCGTCTTGTGATGCTGCCGGTAATATCATAGCCCAGCCAGCGGCTGCTTGCGCTCCTGTCACCGAGCTGCTTGCCCTTCCATACATCTGGCGTAAATTTAATTTCGCATTTTACGGAATCGAAAACCTCAAGCCCGTCGAGAAATACTTTCCCTTCTCTGAGCGATATTGGATTTTTATGGTATTGCAAAAGTTCGCTCATACATTCTCCTCCCTTACCTTGTTGTAACGGTAAAATACAGCTTTTCTGCACTGTCTACTGCCTGCAATCCAATGTTGAAGTAGGTTTCATCATCCATACTTTTCTCCCGATCAACCAAGAAATCTTCATCGTAGGAAACATTTTTAATTGCTCCTGCCTCCTCGAACTGCTGCAAAATGGTCTTGCCAATGCCCTCCATAATGTCCCAGCCATCTGGGCTGTTATCGTATTTGTTCGGTGGGAAATTAAGCTGCACTGCTTCCTGGAATGTATCATACACACGAATAACGCGGTTCTTTCGATAGCTCTTGTCTTTCTTATTCGTAAAATTAACAAGGCTGTTGATATCATACTCCACAATAATTTCATCTTTATCGCCAATGGAAAAGAAAAACTCTCCCGCCTTGATCGCTGCGACTGCTTCCTCATTGCTTTTTGAATCTACTACTTCCGTAGCTCCTACATATTGATTATAAGTAAGACTCTGCTTGTTCGTTGCTCCGGCAGTTGCCCCGGCTACCCATGCGCAAACTTCTGCTCGGCTCAAATCATCCCCGTCAAGGGAAATGCTGTTGGTGACATTGATAACGCCCTCATAATCCATGTTTCCTGCATTGGGGATTACTACCTGCACGCCGCGCCCCATACTGTCACGCATATACTTGATTTTGGTCAGAGCTGCCTGTTTGACATTTGTTGCCGCTTCTCCGTCAAACGGAAATGCAACGGTATGGAATTTTACATTTTCCCATGCGTCAATAAATGCTGTAATATCCATGTTGGCTGCTTCCTCGTCGCTGCCGCCAGAAAGGTTCTGCCCGGCGGTTTCTCCAAGATTCCCCTTTCCCATAAAAGCAACGTATGGATTTTCCAGTGCAATCAATTCCTCCACAGTATTCAATCCTTCATACTGTGTAACCTTGTTTCCATCAAGATGAATCAACACATCATAGCCGCCAAGAGGGTTCGCATCTACCGTAATGGCAAAGGCATTTCCCCTGCTTCCGCCATACCTTGCAATAGCAGTCAAAGTATTGGTAACAGCTTCGGTATTGGTTTCCTCGTCTGCCGCCTGTGTTGTCATCGTGATCTCTGCCTGTGCCTTTTTCCCCTCGGTCAGAATGTAGACGTATACGGTAGTAGCCCGTTTAAACGCCTCCCGAATCAGCAGCATTTGACGATTTGGGTCATTATCATAAATGCTGTATCCGAATGTGGTCGCTTCTGCATCCGGGTTATCTGTTGTCAGCTTGATAAATTTTTTCGCTGGACCGTATGTCGCTTTGGGAAGTGGAATAATCACCGTTCCTCGTGTTCCTGCGTTAATAACCCCATTCTTCCGACCACTTTCAAAATTGATATAAGTTCCTGGTCGCTCCTTTCCAATAAGCTTGTCAAATCGTCCTCCCGCCATTTCATTTCACCCCTTTCTTTTTCCACGTCTCAAGATACGTTCTCATTTCCTCTACTGTGTAAGCTCCCGTCATTCCATAGGTAGCTCCGGCAAATGTGCTTGTCGAAACTCCGAAAAGCTGTCGGCAATTTTCTTGTAATTTTTCAATGGTATACTTCTTTTCGGTCTTTCCTTGTGTCGAAGTTGCCATTGCAGCTTCTTTGTTTTTTGCTGCCATAATTTACCTCCTCCCCGGCTTTGCGCCGTTTAAATCTAAAGGAACAGCGTACTGCTCCAATATTTCTGCATATGCATCTGAAATCTCCCTTCCAGGCTTCATAAAGTCCACAGTAAACGATTGCGAACGCTGCACCTCTGTCCTGTTATATGGTCTTCGGCTGCGCCAGTTCAAAGTAAGCTGTGCTGCCCCGCCGTCCAGCATTTCCAGTTTTGGATCATTTAAACGTACCCAGCATCCCTCAATCTCGCTACCGTCCTGTGCAATCAGCGGCACAAGATTTCTCGCTGCCTGTATCGCAGTAATAACGGCAAGACCGAGGGAATAAGCTTTCTCTTTTGTCCGGTGAAAAATCTTGATATACCAAGTATAATCCATGCCGTAGGTAAGGAATGTTTCCCCACCCGTTTCGATTTCTGGCATAGGGAAGTAGATCGACGGAACAACAAAATGCGCTGGAACCTCCCAATAGTACGGAGCGGGATTTCCTGCATGGTCAAGCATAAATTTCATAATACTTGCAATCTCCTGTTCAACCTCAAACACCTCGATCACCTCCTCCGTCAGCCTCCAAAATAGCGGTCAAGCCATTCCTGCATTTTTACTTCTAAGCTGGCTTGAAAAATTTTATTGTAAATCCTCAATGCGCTATCAAAATAGTGCTTGCCTTCTATTTTTTTCTGCTTTAGCACCATTCCTCCATCTGCCTTTGGATCATAAATAAAGCGATCGCCCTCCCAGTATCCTGGAATAAACCGTCCCGGCTGCTGTTTATGTCCATTCTCCACCCATTTGGCATATTCAACATTTGTACCAACTTCCAATGTAAGACCACCATCTGTCAGTTCCCATACATTCTCCTTGCTCCCTTTCTGGAAACTGGCTAAGAGAAGTCTTGTATCCATTACTTTTCGCCGTACAATTTCATCTTGCACCACCCTTAAAAAATCAAATCCTACTCCCTCAAGATACTGTTCCAATTCTTTGCGAAATTCACCTTTTGCTGCCCGCTCCATGTTATTAAAAAATTCTTTAAACTCGGACATATCAATCTCAACGTATTTACCACTCATAGCGCCTTTTGTCCTTCTGTTTTCTTGATGTAGACAAAGATATGATGGTCTCTGACATTGATCGGCTGTTCCGCTGTGTATTCCATCCCTGTCGCACAATCTACAATCTTATCATTGATTCTTACATCTGTTCCGATTGGCAGGGTAAGTTTGATTTTTGCATTCATAAGGTTCGCCGGAGCTGTTTGGATGATTGTAACATTCTGCGACTTTACTCCAAAATGACATGCCTGTTCGCTGATATCTGACTTCTCAGGGTAACAAAAAGAGGAAGAAACAGGCAAACCATAGCCAGGCGTTACCTGCTCTTCCCTGTTATGATAAATGTCACAACGATGGTTAAGAAAATCTTCAAACGCCATAGATAGCCGTACCTCCTCAAAGTTTTCTCATGCGCAGCGTTACTCCATTTCTTGGCTCTGTCTTGACATAATCGTCAAGAAGAGCAACAAGGTCTAATGCCTCTATACTGATTTGCTTTGTTTCTGTAGTGTAGGTATATTCATCATAAGTTTCCGATTTGATCTCCCCCGCTACAATAGCAGAGTTGTGACCGTAGGCTTCTGCCAGTATCAATACTGCCGTCTTTACCGCCTGCGGCAGTTCTTCATTTTTGAAAGAGTTATGTGTATATGTGAGAACATACTGCTCCGCCCTTGCTATATCTACTTTAAGCCGTGTATCGCTGCGCTGCTGCACTGCTGGAATCTCGGAATATTCCCTCACTTCCTGCGGTGTTACCCACGGTCGTTCTGCCATATCGCACCTCCTGTTTACTGCCTCTGTAGCTCTGTCATAGTAGGACTACCGTAGTCAACTTCATTTTCTGTTTCCTCCTCGTTCAACTTTTCTTTTAGTTTTTCAATAATATCCATCTTTTTAGAAATCCCCTTGAGATTTACTCCCTTGTAAGCAGCAAAGGTTTCCAGTTCTGGCACTGTCATTTGTTCCAATTTCTTTCCCGACTCCTTATCGCCTCCGCTCTCTCTTGGTTCTTTCTCCTCTCCGTTCTCCGGCGGTTTCTGCGTCTCCTTTATGAGCTTGAAATACCCTGTGTCTATCGCTGCGTCAGCAGTAGCCTTATTGTCTACGAACACGTCTGGATTCTTCCTTGTGGCTGTCACAATACCAGTAAAAGAAAGGGCTTTTACTAATTTCAAATGATACATCACTGCTTTTCCTTTCTTATTTTAGTCCTTTAATGATTGCCGCTGCGTCCAGTTCTTCAATAACCGGGTCAAAATCCAAATGGGTAACATAGAAACGCTTATCCATCATAATCGCCTCTTTACCCTCGGTGGTTTTGCGGATTTTCACGCTATAAGTGTTGACTACAACAAGGTTCTTCGGGTCAGTCAAAATGATCGTGCCATCATCCAAAGACGGACATTCGACAGTAGGGATACGCGCCGGAGAATTGTAGACACTCTCTGGTACTGCGCCGCCTGCGCTTACAACTTTATTCAACAAAAACAGCTCCCACTCCTGCGCCCTGTGAGGGGACATCAGCCAGCGGAGCTTTCCGTTGTTGTACTTATTCGGAAGCGTTTTCAGTGTCTTGTAAAACAGATCAAGGCTCATGTTACTCTCGCTGGAAGCATCATAAACATGACCGCCATTCGAAATTTGCTTAATCCAGCCATCATTGATATAAAGGAAATCATGATCTGAGACTGTCGTTTCTGCGTCTTCATCGCCATTCAGATACAAATCTTCAAGATCAATACCAAGTTGGGCAGTCATAAGGTCAGTGATCCTCTGCTCAAGACTCTGCCCCTCAATATTCTCGCGCAGAGTTTCCTCCGTAATCTCCCACGGAAGCCGTACCGCTGTAGTAGCGTACTCGATCTGGCTGGTTTCTACGCCTGCTCTGTATCCGTCGTCATGGTTCTCTGTCTTTTTCCGTAAGATACGACGAGCAATTCCAATCTTATCAATTTCTCCCGTCTTAGCCGTGCGCATTTCGTGGCGGACAAGCTTGTTGAGATTCGTTGCATCAAACGTTTGCTGAATAAACTTTTTCGCCTGCTCTGGGTTCAATAACCCGGAAGAAAGTGAAGCAGTTTCAATGGCTGCTTTGTTGATAATTGTTCTGTTACTAATTCCCATAATATATTTTTCCTCCTGTTCTTGTATTAAAGAATGCCGTGCAAGTAATGTTCCTCACCTGCGGACTTTTCTACGCTGCTGTCATTAAGATTGCTGGGAAGTCCCCTGCTTTTCAGCACTGGGGCAACTGCCTTTTCTACTGCTGCGGTAATCATTTCCTCTACCTGCTCTGCAGTGATCGGTTCCTCCTGCTGCGGCTCAAGCGCCTTTGCAATCGCCGCTTCCACCATTTTTTCTACGTTCTCTGCCGTGATTTCCGCTGGGGTGGTACTCTCCTTACCCTTAGCTTTTTCCACTATTCCTGCGCCCCTCTGCGGCTTCTGTACAGTGTCCTGCTGTGCGCTGCCAGCTGCTTTTTCAATCGCAGCAGACACAATCTGTTCCACTTCCTGCTTTGTCACTTCTTTTTCCTCCTTATTCTCGTCTTTTTCCTCTTCCAAGTCGTCAAACTCCTTGAGGAATGTTCCCAAACTTTCATAAATGCTGTTTAAAGTTTCTCTGTTTTTACTACTCATTTTCTTTCCAGCTTTTTCTACTGGTCTGTCAGACTGAATCGCTTTTGTGATACTCTCTTTGCCGGAAAGTAATTCTGTAATAATCTGATTAAAGTCCTCAAGACACTCCCGTATCTTTGTTTCATCGGTTTCATACTGTGCCTCGTCTGTATAATAATCCCAATAACGCAATGTACTTTCAAGAGAATTAAATGCTTCCCAAAAAAGACTTCCTTTGCTGCGTTTTTCGTAAAGCTCCGCCATTGCGCCCTTTTCCACTATGTTCAAGCCTAACATTGCCGCCAGCTTGGTAAGCAAGCCTTTTTTATCCGCTTTTTCGTCAGCATTTTTTTCCACTTCGCTCAAGTCCACATCCTCCTCGCTATACTCGCCAATGCCTCCCATACTAAAGCCTGTAATTTCCCCTTTTTCGATTTTATCCCAAATATCCGCGTCTGTGACCTCAACGGTCATAAGCCACGTACCTTTGCGGATTTCCTCGTCATCAATCTTAAAATCCGCTTTGGCAATCCAGTTTTCCACGACGGTTGCGCCGTCCAACGGCTCAAAGCTGTGCTGAAGGTCAATTTTGTTCCCATTCTTTGCAAAGTAATATGCTGCTTTAACGATTTCAGCCTCTTCCATGTAATCCCCGTGGCTGTCCTCCTTCATAGGCTCGTAAACAATGCCAGTAACGTAATGATTCTCGCTGTCGGTTTTTACAATGCGTCCATAGCCGGAAAATGTCGCCTTACCCTGATCTTCTTTTTGGATCATAAACGTTCTTTTGTTAGCTGCCTTATCAACAAGGGAAACAAACTGGATTCGAGCATTTGTAATTGCAGTAGCTTTTTCTATTGCTGTTTTTCTCATTCTGTGGTTCACCTCCTTCCAGTAGTTTTTTATATAAAAAAGAGCCTCGCAAAAGCGAAGCACCTTCTTACCAATCCTGTATTCTGTTTCACAACCCTGGGATGATTTCCTTGAGCGTTTTCAAAAATTCTTTTGCTTTCCCCATTGTGGAATTTTCCTGCAAAAACTCTATGCCCTTTGGCGTAATCTGTAAGTCATGTATTTTCACGGTTGGAATCCCGCCAAGCAGCCTCCCAAAATAGATGTCGGTAATATACCCGTCACTCTGCAAATGCTCCATCACATAAAGCCAGTATTGTGGTGTGATGTCCAGCTTTTCGGGAGAAAGAACTTCTTCTGCCGGCTTAACGCCGGATTTGACACAGGCGTACAGATAAACCAATATCCGATACGCAACTACAAAATAATCATCCTTTGCCATCGTGCGCTCCTTTCGTAACGGAGGGGTATAAAAAGAGAACCTGTTGACAGTCTCTCTTTTTACTGCTGTTTTCTTGTTTTCTTTTTTCTTATCAGCCTGTATGCTTCTGGCACTTCCACAACTTCTCCTGTATAATACAAATCAAAATTTTTCATAATGGAGATTGGAAACTCTTCACATTCTCCTGTTTCTTTGCTAACTGCATAGGGACAATTTCCGTGCATACCCTTGTACCTGTTGCCTTGCTATTCTGCTTTCAATTCTCGTTTATATTTAAAATATGTATTCCTTGCAATCCCTATCAGCTTAATACAATCAACATCTGATAAAGTACCGTTAAAATCCCGGCTGTGCTTCTGTATCTGCTTCTTTGCTTCAATGGATTTCTTTGTTTCTATTGTGCTTCCTTTGGCTCTGCCTACTTGCTTTCCTGCCGCCTGTGCTTTCCTCACGCCCTCGCTTGTCCTCTGGTGCAAATAGTCAACCTCTGCTTGTGCTGTCTGAAATGCAATCTCTATCTGTTCTTTCGCTATGTCGATAGTATATTCATGTAATGCAGTCAGCATATTATCTAACAGTTTATCCGTTGCTTTGCTCCCTGTTCCTGTCAACTTCTCTATTTGCCTATTCAGCTTATCCCTATATACCCGGCTGTTTATATGCGGCTCTTTAAGGAATATAAGATTAACGCCCATATTAAACAGTTCTTCATATAGTTCTATTCCCTCGGCGGCGTTCCTGCTCATTCGTGATACTTCATCAAATACAAGCGTTATGTCTGTACCCTTTGCAGATTCTTTCTTTATCTGCTCTACTAGCTTATTCCATTTCGGACGGTCTGTAGTTGTGCCTGTGTATTCTTCTGTGATGATAACCGCCCCCGGATATTCACGCTTGACATTGTCAATCTGTCTTTCTATTCTCTGTTTCATTGTACTTATTCTCGCATATCCAAAAATGATTGATTTACTCATGTTTTCGCCCTCTCTTTCATGGTATATAATATCTAATTAAACGAACGATTTATTTGATACTCTTATATTACCACTAATGAGAAAGAAACACAAGTATTTTTGATACTGTTTTTTAACACGTTTATTTTGATACTTCTATAATTATGCGGCTCTACCCTTGCCAGATCTACATCTAACAAATATCAGGGAAGTAACATTGCTACTCCTTTCATGTTCCCACCATTTTTCTGACCTGCTGGCTTTCTTGGATTTTGCTTTTAATCAGTCAAGTTTCACTGTGTCCTCATCAATCCCTGCCTTTGCCTTATTCTTTGCATCGAGTTCCTTCTCCCATTCCTCATCCATTTCGTCAATCGCCTGTTGCTGTAACCGCTGTCTCTCTTCAAGGGATAATCCAAGGATATCCTCATCAACCACAGGCTGACAGATACAATGACAGTTAATACTTTCTTCTGGCGGCAATATGGTATCGCGGGGATACATCGGATTGTGTTTGCCTCCCTTGATCCCATCCAATTCAAACGGTTCATTTACTGGAACGTGTTTACCGTTCATGTCAATATGATTTTTGCGCGGGTCATTTCGGTAACTGCCTGTATGTTTCCACATTTTTTCACGAACAGCGGGGCTTTGCATAAAAGCCTCCTGCTGTGCCACACTATGCGCTCTCAATACTTCTGTAATGGCAACTCGCCGCGCCTTGTAATATTCATCCCGGATTCCACTGTCAAGAATTTCGCGGGTAAATGCTGCAATCCCTTTCCCATTCTTCAGCCCATTTTCGAGAATCCGTTCAATCTCGTTATGGCTGTTGAGCTTCATAATCTCGCCGAGGTCTTTGCTCCAACTCTTTACCCATGCCGTTGTACGTTTTGACACCTGTAACAGTTTGAGATCCCTGTCGGTCTGCGCGATATAATACTCAATAAACTCCGGCATAAACTTGTCGAAGTTCTCTGTAAAAATGGTTACAAGCTTGTCTTTTACCATGTCATTCAGCTTCACCTTCGTCCAAATGTCCTCCGCAAAGGTTTCGAGGTCAATGGTCTTTTCCGCCTCCACAAGAATGTAGTCGGTTTCCTCCAAAAGAGCTTCCACAACCCCATCTTCGATATCCTGTATATATTCCACGGTCTTTTCCGGCTCTAAAAAGCCCTGCATTTCAAGTTCGTCCGAGAGGTCACTGTCCACCTTTTGGATATATGCATCAATAGCTTTAATCAGAGGTCTGCAATTTACACACATTCGGTTCATCCCCCTTATCCATTTTCAGCAGCAGACGCTTAACTTCTTTCATTACAGCCACAACCGCATCGTCATGCTGATCTGCTGCTTTTTCTATCTGCTTTTGCAGGCTCATGGTAAGAGTGCCAAAATCAAGCCCCATGCCGCCCTGAGACTTACTGCAAGCAAGCGGCGTGTTGCCCCATTCTTCGGGGTAGTCCTCGGAAACTTCACCAAAGGCTTCATAAATAATCTGCTTTGCTTTGTTGGGCGTTAATCCGCCTGCGTTATTGCATACGGTAAGCAGCTTGTAGAGGTCGTCTGGGTTACTGACATCCGGCTCAAGAAAATACGCTTCGACATACTTGAACTGATAGCCATTCAAAAGGCGGTTGTTAATCACCCATGCGAGGCTTTTGCGCTCTGGCTGGAATACCTGTTCTTCTGTGACTTCCTGCGCTGTCTGCGCTGTCGCTCGGTTAAAATCCGTTGTATATCCAACATAGAGATCAGGAAGTTGAAAAGCAGACTGCACTTTCCGGCGGTTGTTGTCGAGGTAGTCTTGGAAAAGTTCATCTTTTTGAAGAATATTTGCAAGGTCTTTCACCTCAATCTCCGGTTTTTCTGACTGGTCGAAGTCTGCGCGTCCGTCAGTGCTTTCCGTTTCCAGTATAATAAATGCGTGTTGCCCCGCTGCGCCCTTAATTTCATTCATATAATTTTGCAGCTTTTCAAAACTGTCGTCCGTAAGCGTGCCGCCCTTAATTATAATCATAAGAGGCGTATGTCTGCCGTTTTCAAAGTAATTGTTGTTCAGGCTTTCTGCTTTCCTGCTGCCGTCTACTCCAAGTACCTGCCCGATCCAGCGCACTTCCCCATAAGGCTCTGTGCCAATAGCAAACTCTATAATCTCATTGGCTTGATACTCCAGCTCAAGAGTCTCCCATTTCTCTAAATATTTACCATCTCTGCTGTCCATAATGCGGGGATCGCCAAATTCCCGGAAATAGACTGTCTTTCCGCCGATCTCCTGCTTATACTTGCAGTAGCGTTTTCTTCGCTCAAGCTGCTGTCCATGATGATAGTATATTGATGGAATGTAAGGTTCAAGTGGCTTTGTCTTGCTGACCGAAGGCGTATCTTTGATAAAATCAATCTGCACTACCTCCCTCGCCAGATTTCGTATTACTTCAAGATACGCAATCCCATACGTTTCCCGCGCTTCCACAATATCCTCAAACACTTCTTTCGTATCCTGCTCTATATTTAATAGTTCTATAATCTCCTGCGCTCGGCTGTACTCTGCTGCTTTCTCTGGCGTTTTCTCTCCGTCCTCAATATATCTTACGCCTATGCCAAAACCGGCGATATTGTTCTTATAAGCTCTGATACACTGGGGAAGAATAGTGCTATTTTTCACCAAGTTGCGGAGACCTCTAAAATCATTGGGTGGCGTTATCCAATCCCCAGCATTGTAGACTTCCTGTTCCGATAATTGAACGGAAGTATCTGCTTTCTCAATGGGTGCTTGCTGCTGCTCTTTAATTATGTGCACCTGTTGTCTTGCTTTCGCCTCATCCATTCTTTCTCACCCCTTTCCTTTTTGGTGGCTTCACTGGCAGACAAAGAAGCAATACACAGTCTGCCTCGTCCGGGGACGGCAGCCCCCGTTTTTTCATTGCTTCTTTACTTTCTACTTTGATCTTACTGACTTCCGTAAGAAAATATTTTCTCCCTGAAAGCTGCGCCACAAGATCATCGTCATTTGGAAGAATCAGCTCTACAGGTTTTTGTTCGCCGGTATCCTCGTCAAACGGCTGTAACAACTTTTTAACAACCGCCATCATGTAAGTCGTGCTATCATGGTAATATTTATGTTTTATGCGCTGACCAAAAAGTACTGGGTAAATTTCCAACCACCAAAAACGATCTGGGTCACTTCGCTTGATCTGCTTTAGGCGATCCACCACGCCACCCCCAACACCACCATCATCCACCTTGACTGGGATAGGGCTGTCTGTTTCTGGTCTCAGTCCATACTTATGTACCAGCATTTCCCCTAGCAGAATAATATCGTCTGCCGTTTTCATGGTATCCTGCCCCTGCCGCTTTTTGTAAAACTCCGCTTTCTCGTCGATCTTATATCCGATTACCGTCTTATCATCTCCAAATCTGGCAACATCACAACCTATGTGGATGATTGTCGGCTGATCTCGCGGCTGGTACTCCGTCATAATGGAATTTTCGATAAGGGAAAGAGGGATGAATATATCATCTTCCTGCTCTGGAAATTCCCCAAAAACTCTGACAAGAACTACATTACTATTTATTCCATACTTTCGGATAAGAGATTCAATATTCTCTTTATTTGTTCTCTGACTATCTGCGGACGATACTGTATGATATTTATACATCGCCCGATCCGCATGAAATGCATCAAAAAATGTGCCGGAAGTCCTTGTAGGATTCCCGCACATTAAAAGTTTATTGTTTTTTCCAGAAAGTGTACCAAGAATTGCTTCCATAATCGGATCAGCGACACCGGAAGCTTCATCCACGATGAAGAGCATGTGATCTTCGTGGAACCCCTGCATATTTTCTGGCTTTGTAGCAGTCCTTGCTACCGCAAACCAGCGCTTTTCATTGCCGACCATATAAATATAAGTTTTCGTCCATTTTAAGATGGTAGATAGCAATGGAGATTTATTCATCCATTTACTAATCTCTGACCATAATACATCATGTAACTGCTGCTTTGTAGGTGCGGTAGCTACAATCCTTGGAAACGGAAAACAACATAAAAACCACAGCAGTGCTACTGCTTCTAAACTTGTTTTTCCAACCCCCTGCCCCGATTTAATCGCAACTTTCGGATTCTCTGCCAAATCCATCAATGCTGTTTTTTGCCATTCATCCGGCTCAAATTGCAGTACTTCTCTGGCAAATACAACTGGATTCTTTCGATACTCTGGTATTTTTTTCTGGAAACATTTTTTTCGCAACACCCGTGAATTTTTATTCATCGTTGCTAACCTCTTGTCCTAATGTCGCAGCAATCCAATCATCAACCATATCACTTTCATCACTTTTCTTTTTTTCTGCGTTTGTCGTATATCCATGCCTGCTCATCCACAATCCAGCAAGCTGCGATGGTATTACTTGCAATTCAAATTTTTTACGGGCATCTACTTCACACTCTTCTTTCATACGTGTAACTATGTCCCCGTATTTCTCCGTATCTGCATAATTTGCGTAAAATTTACTTCTGGAAATCTTTGCAAATACACAAAATCCTTCGATGGTATATGTTACACTGCGCCTTAATTCTTTGCTCACAAATTCAGAATTTTTCGAACTGAAATCATGGGTAAGCACCATTTGATTATCACAATCATTCTTATATGCTTCCCATGTTTCTTCTAACTGCTTAACACTTTTAAAAATGCGTGGTCTACCCATGATTTTTCCCCCCTTCTTCTAAATCTCAGGCACGAAAAAACCCCGGCACTGCCGGGGCAACAATAATTAGGAGGATACGTATCAAATTACACCTTTCTCAATTTTAAATTATAGCATAGATTTTTGGGAATTGTGGGAAAGTTGCAAAAAGTTATTGATTTTTTTTCCAATCCCACTGCGATCTTGATTCATTTTTTCTGCAACCTCCCGCAATTTCCACCCCTCAACAAACCTCAATTCAAAGATCTGCCTGATTTCTGTATCATCAATCCTATCAATAAAGGTTTCAATTTTTAACATTTGCTGTTCAACTTTCTTCTGTCGCTCTTTATAAATTCGTAGCATCTGTATGATACGTTCTGCTCTCACTGGCTCGTCCATCTGCACACTGATCCGATGTTCTGTGTATGGAAAATTCTTTGAAGATGCTTTTACAATTCCCTTAACTACCGGAATCTCTCTGGCACACAAAGCATCAATCCTGCGCGCCAAAAGTTCCTGTTCCTGTTTTAACTTTTGATATCCCATCAAGTAATGCTTATCCATCCGATCCCCTCACCTCATCCTTTCCAACCAGTCATTTGTTCTAATTTTTCAAGCATTTTGAACCTTTTTGAATGTTTATATTCCATATCCTCATATCTTAGCCATCAACTTTACCATATCCATGCTTCCTCATTTGTTAAGGATTTTCCATCCAGTGTGTCCCATCTTTTCGTTGGTTTTGCTGATAAACTGGTTCAAAACCTCGTTTGCGTCACGCCCAGACATTAGCCCAATACCTGCTGCCGCCTCCATCAGTACCTCTAGCAGTATCTGGCACAATGTCCTATATCTCTGCTCGTCCGCTGATATAAATTCATACGGATTCACTGGCTTTTTGGAAGACTCTGGTTTGACACGTATCGGCTGGTACTCTGTTTTTGATTTTCCTACTGGTTTCATCACAATCCCGCTATGCGTACCGTAAATGAATGCCTCCAACTCGTCCGTTCGGGCTTTCTCTGCGAAAAATCGCAGCGTGTTCTGAACTGTCCTTCTGCTCTTGCTTTTGTCGGACTTATCTTCAAACAGTTGAGCGACTTCCCTTGCAAACATCCGCGCCCCGGCTATAATGTACTGCTCCTCGAACATACTGATAATGTTCTGTGCTGTGCAATCTTCATTTTCCAGATTTCTTGCTGATATCTTCTGACACTCGTATTGTTCTACTGGATTCACTTCTTGAGTGCAGTTTCTGTCTGGATTGTAGATTGCGTGCGCCACACTATCGTTACACCCATCCATGAAACAAAATCCGTGGATGTACGCACTGTTTGCCGATTGCCGTCCCATGTCTGCCAGCTTTGCAGATAAAGATTCTATTGTGTCGGCAGCTTGACTTATTGTGTTTCTTTGTTCGTATGATAAATAAATCTCTGTATTGTGAAAATCCGCCAATTTCCTCAATTCCTTTACCTGTTCGCTAATGCTCATTTTTTTCCGTCCTCCATAATTTCCACACCAATCAGCACAACTTTGTCAGAATGTCCTATATCATCAATTGGCTTCATGCGGTCATTCTCCGCTGTGGGAAGCTGTGACTTAATAACAAGGCGGTAAATATCGCCCTCTGGGATAACTTTCATTTCCTGCTCGCCGCCCTCTGTAAGGTATCGGTGTTTCGCCGACCCCTTGCAATGCGCCGTAACAGCGTCAGCAGGTCTTTTGTACCCTAAGCCTTTGCCACATCATTCGCCACAAAATAAATCTTTCCGTCAATATCAACTGTCCGCACACTTCCAAACTCGGAATTTTCAAAAATCTGTAATTCGTTCATTTCCCATCCTCCAATCTATTCATCCACAACACCGCCAGATTTGACGATTGCTTGGTACTGTTGCATTTCCCGCCGATCCATATTCGTTACTTGCAGTTTTTCACATAAGGTTTCTATGGTGTCAGCGGCTTCTAATAAAAGCTCGGATGTTCCTTCAATTTCTCTTCCGAATGGCAGCAAATCATATTCTGCTGCATACTTTCTTAATCTTTTCGTCAATTCACTTACCATGCTCATTTCTTTCACCTTCCCAATAGTTGGCGTTCCATTGCGCTCATTCCATCGCTGCCGTAGTCCCGCTGTGGGAAATCGTTAAATCGGTTCTTTGATTTTACTTCTGCCGTTGTTACAAGCGTTGCAGAAGCCACTTTTGCTGGTTTATGATATTGTCCTGGAAGATATTTTTCAAACACAAACTCTTTTAAGAAATTCTCTGCGTTTTTGATGTACCTCTCTGGTGTTCCTAAAATCTTACATGTTTCCGTATAATTTACTGCACACTGCACAAGCTCGTCCTCTGTAATCTTCCCTGTCATCAGCAAGTCAATATATGCTGTTTCTGTCAGATGGCGGTTACAGTCTTTCGGATATACAGAGAGGAAGTCTTCGATGCGGTGCATACATTCTCTGTTTTTATAACTATTACTTTTACTCTTACTATTACTCTGTGCATTTCTTCCGCCGGAAATCGAATTTCTTCCTCCAGAAATCGAATTTATTACCACATTAGACCTATTTTCGGGTACACTAATTAAAAGGTACTCTTTTTTCAGATTTACGACTTGACGTTTGGCTGTAGCTTTTAAGTACTGTTTTTGTATCCCACTTGACGTAAGGATTCCATATTCTTTAAAAAGCCGTTCTGAAAAAATATCCCTTCGGATGGAAGCTGATACCACATTGGTTATTAAATTATTAGGGAAACCGGGTAAAAAACCTTTATCAGACGCAATACCAACTTTCCCAGAAACACCGCCAGAGGAACCGCAAAGGCGCGACGCCAAAAGAAGTGCCGTGTCAGGTGTAAAATCGCAATAATAGCCATGTTCTCCGCCATATATCCTTTGATATAGCTTAATGATTATTGCGAACCCCTTTAATCCATATTCAGCTTCAATCAATTCAATCTTATCGTCCATGTGGCAATCCAATTCAAAGTAAGGTAATGATACTTCGTTTTGTCTGCCCATCACATAATCTCCTTGATGTTTTAAACCGAAACACCGCCATGGGAACCACTAAATTGTGCCGCCCACAAAAGTGCTTTTTATCCCCGCCATATCAACCATTCCTGACGAATATGGCAGAGATTCCGTATTATATTTCTTTTACCAAATATTCTATGTTCTCAGACACAATCCTGCTGCTTCATTGTACTACCCTATCTGGCAGCTTTCTAATTTTGTTAATACAATCCTTTAATTGCAACTGTGTCAGTTTTTCCATGCAGTCCACCTTATACGTCTTATAAACGCTTCCCCAAGCATATCCTGTTCTCATAAGTTCCTGCGACAGTTCGTCACACAGCTTTTTTCTCCTTTCATCCACAGAGTTCTGCACATTTCCTGTATCTCTTTTGCTTTGCTCTGGAGTGGTCGCATCTGGGTCGTCCATCAGGTTTTCTGTTGGAATACAAAATGTCTGGAAACAGGCATATTTAAAAGCAACTGCCATCGCTTTGTTTGTCGCCTTGTCGCCGCTGTCCATTCCTTCGCCAACAACAATTGCATCCACATAAGATCCGTCTTCTGCATAAAATCGATAGCGTATCCGACAAATAGAGTATATCAATGTCGTTCCCTTTGCTGTTGTGCGCTCCTCGCGCGTTTGCTCTAATACCTCCGGCGTACAGAAGATCTTATGATGAATCATAATGGGATTGAGTGTATTCATCACAGCATCAATGCTGCGATACCGAAATCCTTGCTGCTGATTTTTACCATCTTTTCCGATGAAACCGATCTCCTCCATCACCGCGCATATAGCAGGATAAATCATTGGGGTGTTTTCTATATTCATGCAATCTCCTCCCATTCAATTCCTACACTGTTCATATACTGTTCCAGCTTTCCCTTTGCGTCAGGAGTAAGAAACATTCTGTATTCATACAGTTCCGCTTCCTCGTCTACATCAGAAGGAATAAGGTTGTCTATCACTTCCTGCGCCGCTTCTTTTTTTGCCTGCTCTATGGCAGCTGCTTTTTCCTCCTCTGCTTTCTGGACTGCTTCTTCCAGTGCCTCTTTCGCCCTGCGCTCTGCTTCTTCCTTTTCTTTTATCGCACGTTGCTCTGCAAGCATCTTTGCACGTTCCTCACGCCGCACACGCTCCTCTTCCTCGTGGCGCAGACGCTCCTGTTCCCTTGCAAGAATCTCCTGCTTATGGCGTTCGTAAGCGTTAATCATGGCAATTGCTTCTGTTAGATCAAGACTATTATTGTATGCTTGCAAAGCCTTTTCTGCTGCTTCAGAATTCATCCCCTTTATCGTTTCAATGTCCTTCTGCGTTTTCCTTACAATATCGGAGATTTCATCCCTAATTTCCGCTTCCCTGAATGTTGCATTGAAGTGCTATAATAAAGTTGTAACGGGAGTGGCTTATGAGATATAATCAAAAACACAAGGAAAGAGGTACTCATTATGTCACAAAACTACACTCCCGAATTCAAAAAGAAGATTGTGCGCCTCCACGAAGAAGATGGACGCACCTATAAAAGCATCACCGCGGAGTATGGCGTATCCAAAGCCAGCATCTCCAAGGTGGTAAACCTCCCTAAAGGGAGGCAGCGAATTCAGCAAAGAATGCCAGACAAGCCCTGAAACAAAAGCAGAATACGATAACATGAAAGAACTGCTGAAGCTCAAGCGTGAAAACGAAGAGCTCCGCAAGGAGAATCTTTTCTTAAAAAAGCAGCGGCATTCTTTGCAAAGGAAATCGATTAGAGGCTTATCGATTTATTGACCAGCACCATAAGGGATTCGGCGTCCGCTGGCTGCTGAGGCGGCTGGCAATCTGCCCGAATGCCTACTATAACTACCGGAAGCATCGGAAGGCAGATTATTATGCCCAAAAAGCGGAGATTCAGGATCAGATCCGCAGCATCTACCACAGCCATAATGGAGTGGATGGCTACCGCAGCATGACCGTCTATTTAAAGCGTGCAGGGTACAGCTACAGCGCAGCGACCATCCATAAATACATGAATACGCAGATGGGTCTGCGCTCCATCGTCCGCCCCAAAAATCCGGGAGTAAAGCCAGGCAAGCCCCATAAAGTATTCGAGAATAAGCTAAAGCAGGACTTCCATGCGGACAAGCCGAACCAGAAATGGTGTACAGATTTCACATATCTGTTTCTGAAAAATGGGGATGTGCGCTATAACTGTACCATCATAGACCTCCATGACAGGAGCGTGGTGGCGAGCATAACAGACCGCCATATCACCAGCGAACTTGCGATCCGCACGCTGCAGAAAGCATTGGGAGCCCAACGTCCGGCAAACGACAGTCTGATCCTGCACAGTGACCAGGGAAGCCAGTATACGTCAAAAGCTTTCATAGAGTTCTGCGAATCTGTCCATGTGGTTCAGAGCATGAGCAAAGCCGGATATCCATACGACAATGCGCCAATGGAGAGGTACTTCAACACTCTGAAGAACGAATGTATAAATCTGTACGAATTTCGGACGGAGGAAGAATTGTACCAAACCGTGGAGGAATTCGCCTATGTTACCTACAACCATGTGCGCCCACACAGCTATAACGGCTACCGCACACCATATCAGGCGAGGACGGCAGCATAAAGAGCGGCGGGAGCAGGCTTTCTGATTGGATTGCTTGACCACCCAAAATCGGAGGTGGCAGGTTTTGTCAATGGCAAGGTCGCGCAGCGATGCGAAGCACCATTGATAAAAGCTGACAGATCCGATAGCATCCGGGCAACAATCCAATAAATCTTTTAGCCACAAGCGTTACAAAAAAGCTTGACCACTACACCAGATCAGTTTCTCTTCCGATTCTTGTAACATGTCCTGCAATAATCTCTGTTACGAAATCATTGACAATATACAATTTCTCACAAAATCCAAGGGATAGTTTGTCCATGGATTCTTTACTATAACTCATCTTCACTTTTGTTTTCCTCCTTAATATAATCATTTCAATCTTTGCTTCAGTTTTTTCCAGTACACTGACCACACACTGTATCGTTATACTTTCCTTCCAAATTCGAATGTCAAGAGCCGCAGTTAATATCACTCTTGACATTGTTGTTACCTTCCTGCTGCCTTTCGAAACTTTTCTTATTTTCTCCTCTTTGCAGCGCATAAGCTTTGTCGGTTAGTTCTTTTAAATGGTTCTTATGATCTTCCATCATACGAAACACTGCATGAAACGCGAGTTCGTATTCTGTATAATGGCAATCTCCGTTGTAAATTGCTTCTTGTACTGCCAGTAGCATACTTCCCAGTATTTCTGCCTCCATCGCTGCATCTTCGATCTGGATTGCAAGTTCCATTCGCGTTTTTTATCCCTCCTTTTATTGCGCCAATAATTGGCGTATATTTTATTTAAATGTTACGCCAAAATTAGACGTATGTCAAGTATTATTTTCTAAGGAGGCAATTATGTTTAATGACCGACTTCGCGCCACCAGAATTTCAAGGGGAAAAACCCAGCAAAAAACTGCGGATGCAATATCCGTTCCTCTCCGACATTATCAGAAATATGAAAGTGGAGAAATTGAACCAGATTTAAATCGACTTTTAAAATTAGCCACTTTTTTTGATGTACCTACGGATTTTCTTTTAGGTCGCGACGATTACTTGAAATTTCTCGGAGTTTCCGTTGATGTATCCCCAGAAAGTCCTCCAAGACGTCCCAAATCTCGAAAGAACTGCCAATCTCCCCATACTCAATCTTCTGATAATGACGAAGGTTAATTCCTAACTTATCTGCCATCTGCTGTTGAGTCATGCCCGCTTTCTGGCGGGCTTCTTTTAAGTTCTTACGCATATCACTCTCTTTCTCCGCTAACGAAATCAGACAAATCCATTTGCTTATATTCTGGTCTTTTTACAAAATCTTCTGGAAGCTGGATACCATATTGCAAACAAATCAATCTTGCCATTTCTGCCGACTTATATGGTTCACTTCCTTGCTGGTCCATCCTTTTTGCCAAAACATTGATAAGGTTCGCAACCTTTCCTGGATTGT